>JBAYJS010000017.1:0-22096 GCA_041664985.1 Candidatus Buchananbacteria bacterium
CTTTCACAGCCCTGCCATTGACATTGGCTGCAAGTTTGTGATCCGGAGTAACCGGTTTCAGTCACACATTCTTTACTTTGATCGGTATCGCATTGTTCGGAAGTTTGATTAATTTCACCATCACCGCAAAACGGCACATATTCTAAAACGCAAGTTTGAGTACAAATGTAATTAGGCAAAATGCCGTCTTGACCGTCGCATTGCTCATTGCCGTTTTTAACGCCATCGCCGCAGGTTTGCTGGCTGATGCATTCGCTATAGCCACTGCAATCGGCTAGACAAGTTTTTTGGCCGGCATAACCGTCAATTTCACAAGCCTCTGTACTACCGATTTCACAAACTTCACCAAAATCCGAATCTAAAATTTGATTGCCACAAATCGGCAAATAATTGCCAAAATCTTGGTTAGTTACATTTTGACCGTCAGCCAAAGCAACAACATACGAATTATCAAGCGGATAGGTTTGGAAAAAACTTTGATTTTCCAAGCTGCCTTCGCTCACAGTATAATTACCCGGCAAAAGTCCGGAGAACTGATAGCAACCAGACTGATCAGTCAACTGAGTTTCGTTTTTGGCGCCGGATAAAATTATCGGCCAACCACTGATTTTTTGATCATTGCTGATATCACCGTCATGATTGGCATCTTGAAATTTACAACCGGAAATTGATCCAAACTGACAAATGCGTTGGGAAATTGTATTATAAATTGAATTTAAATCACTTTGATTTGGCGCATTGAAATAACTGGCGCCGGTTGCCGTGGCAATTTCTTGTAACATGCTTTCATTAATATCTGAGCCTAAACCAATGGTAAATATTTTATAACCCAAGCCGGCCGCTTCGCTCGCTTTGGTTTTGGCATAAGCGACATCAGCGGCATTTTCACCGCTACCATTGCCGTTTGGTTTATTGGCCATGCCATCGGTTAATAAAATTGCCACTTTGGCTGATTGCGCTTGAGCCCGGGTTGAACCCAATTCCTGGTTAGCTAAGTCAATCGCATCGCCGATATTAGTCGCACCATTGGCAACCAAGGCGTTGACTGCCGCTTGAGTGGCGGCATGATCGCCGGAAAGTCCTTTATCCAAAGTCGCTGCTGTGGAAAATGAAACCAAACCGGATTGATCGGCTAAACCGACTAAACCCAAAAAAGTATTGGCGGCAGCTTTGGCCGCTTCAATTTTATTTGGTGTGGCCGGAGTGTAAGTTGAAGGATAGCCGGGTAAACTTTTTGCGTCGCACCAACTTTGGGTGACATTATGGGTAGTTCTCCAGCTGTGAAAAATTCCCCAAACCAAGGTATAATAGCGGCAACTGCTTTGTGAACCGCCGTCTGCCATACTGCCGGAACGATCAATAATTAAAACCACATCAACATTGGTTTGGCATAATGCGGTTGGCTCAACTGCATTGGCGCTTGGCGCCACCAACATTGAACCTAAATTGGTTGGTAAAATTAAAAATGCCGCGACTAAAACATTTAAAATTTTCCAACTGATTTTTAAACTTTTCATTTTCATACAGTAATTTAAAATTTTATAAATATTTGAAAATATAAACCAAAATAAAAATCTCTACCTAAAGCAGAGAAGATTGCAAAAAATTTTTTAGAAAAAAATTACAGTGACCGTTTCGTCCCAACCATTTTTTAAAACCGAGAATAAAACTGAAAAATAATTTCATAAATACCCAAACCCCCTTTTACGTTTGCCAACGATTTTAAATCAAGGATTAAATTACGGCTTTATTTTAGCAGAAATAATAAACTCAGACAACGATAAAAGTCAAGGCTAGTTGTCCACAATTTCAATTAATTTGACTCCAAGCCGCCGGCGGTATACCGGTTTGAGGCGTTCCACAAAAGCCAGCCAAAACCATTGCTGTCATAAGTCGCTTTTGTCTGTAATTTAATCATTTCCGGCGTATATTCAGCGCCTAAATCAAAGTCCTGGAGCCACGGCCGAAGCTTGGCGCGGCTGTTTGCCAGGTCGTCTTTGGCCCGAATTAAACTCTCATAAACAATCTCGTACGGATGATCGGCCGGATTAGAAAACCCTTGAAAATCAGGCGGATAATGCGATGGATAAACCATTGGACAAATATAATCAAAATTAGGCGCGGCATCCTGCAAACGTTGGCCAATATTTAGGCCATCATCTCGCCATAAAACCATGCCAAATAAATCAGCCGAAGTTAAAACCGGGTAAAAAGCCAGACTTTGACTTAAATATTTATAGAACTTAGCCATGGCAATAGACTTACCTTCCATGGTCGCATTGTCTAGATTAGCGTAGACAATCTGCTTAATATCGCCATCGGTTGGAAAACGAATATAATCAAAATTAACCTCATCAAATCCCAGCTTAATTGCCTCTTTGGCTAAATCAATATTATAGTCCCAAACCATTTTTTGGGTCGGATCAACCCAAGACAAACCCTTGCGATCGCGCCAGACACCGCCTTCTTTGTTTTTTAGGGCTACTTCGGGCATTTTCTCGGCCAAATAGGGATCTTGAAACACGGCAATCCGGGCAATGGTATAAATCCCCTGTTTTTTCAATTCCGGCACCCATTGGGCCAAATCCGGGATTCGAATTTCTTTGGAGTCGATTTTGTCAGCCAAAGGCATATTAGCGGCAAAAAAGATCTTGCCGCTGTAGTCTTTAACGTCAATTACAATCGAATTTAGCTCGGTTTGGTTAATCAAATCAACCAGCGCCTGGCGCCGTTCTTTGGATCCAGCCGTATAGGCAGTTAAATAAATGCCTTTATTTTCAATCTTTGCCGGCCGATCCAAAACCCGATAAACCGGATGGTTCAAAGTCATTGCCAAGGAAAACAAAACTATTGGAATAACGATCAGCCAATTGATTAAAGCGATAAGCATAAGGGTAAAAATAGACTTTTTTTAAATATAGCAAAAATTAGGCAAATAAGCGAATTTTACGGTTGTCTGGTTGGGCGTAATTTGATAGGATATAGATAGATTGAATAAAAATAATTAGCTTAGAAGACCAAATATGAAACTTAAAAAGATAATCAAAGACTTGATTAATTCAGCATATTATTGTTATAAAGAAATACCTAGGGACATGAAAGTAGCTTTTCTATCTTTACTTTTAGGCTTGATCCCCACCTTTTGGATTTATAATGAATCAATTATCTCACAAAGTGTTTTATCTGCTGATATTCTGAAAATAGATAGAACTGCCAGAACCTTAGAAATAATCATGATAGATTTTAAAGAAAAACAAGAAACAGTAAATACCAAAGTATTAGAATATACAGCCAAAACCTTAACTTTGATGGATGGTTATGACAGAGCGAATATAACCGAGGATGTAAAAATAATTGCACGAGAAGTAAATTTGACATCAAAATCAAATTATGAAATCGGCTTAGCTAACTTAGTATTAGGTGATTATGAAAAAGCTTTAGAATATTTAGCAAAAGCAACCGAAGAAAATCCTAATAATGCTAAAGCGTGGTGGAATATGGCGGTTGCTCTAAAAAAACTAGATAGAAATTATTCAGAAGCTCTTAATAGGGCGATAGACCTAGACCAAACCCTACGGCAACAAATCAAAATTGGTGGAAGTATATTTAATGGTTTAAAAATAAGGATTGAACCCCAAGAATAATTTTATTCAACCTGGCATTAATAAAATAGATTTGCAACAGTTATTAATTACTTAAATAAATTATGGGCAGTTTCATTGAACTAAACGACACGCTTCAAATCACCAGTGATCAAGGTTTTCCGACAGAAATTTTAAATTTAGAAAAACACCAAAAACAACCAATCACTTTGACTGAGGTTAAAGACAAAATTTTTGAGTTTACTGACAAACCCAAGGCCAGAATTTATCACCCCGCACCGTGCCGTTGCTTTTTAGTCCAAAATATCGACGGCAAATGGTTGTATTGGGGAAAAATTATTATGCTTGAGCAAACAATCAAAGGCAACGCTTTAGCCAATCAAACCACCTCTGGTAAATTTAAAATTATTCAAATTTACGACCCCAAATACCAAATTGAAATTACCAAAAACGAATCACCAGACGGCAAAAGTTATTTTTAAAATAATCTACAAGTCTACTATGGTAAAAACAATAATTTTTGATTTAGACGGTGTTATTGTTGATTCTGAAAAAAGAAAGTTTGATTTGTTAAAAATTTTATTAAAAAAACGAGGCATAATTTTAGATGACGCTGATTATAAAAAATGTGTTGGTATAAAAATTGTAGTATTTTTGAAAACTTATTTTGGTGATAGATTAAGCGATCAAGAGATACAGGATATTTTCATTGAAAGGAAACAAAAACTTCACCAAAATCCAAAAAAATATATCATTGCTCAGCCACACGCCATTGAATGTTGCAAAAAGTTATTTGATGATGGTTTTGTCCTAGCTATTGCTTCGGCATCTGACGAAAAGGACGTAAAATTAATTTTAGATGAATTTAGTATTACTCATCTTTTCAAAGTTATTATTAGTTCAGATTTGATTAAAAATTATAAACCCGATCCGGAAACTTACTTAAAATGTATAGAAAAATTACAAACCCCCAAGCAAACTTGCATTGCTGTTGAAGATTCTCCGGCTGGAGTAGAATCGGCCAAAGTGGCAGGATTGATCTGTGTGGCCGTAACTTACACTCATGCCAAAAATGAACTGCAAAAAGCTGATAAAATTATTGAGTCACTCGATCAATTAACCACTGGATTTATTAAAAAATTACAATGACAAAATTAAATAAATCTAAGTTGGAAGCTTATTTAAAGAAAAAGATTCTACCGGACCTGGAAAAAGGCCGACCCAACTGGGATAAGCCGCACACTTTGGAAGTTGTGGCTTATATTAAGCGAATTATAAAAAATACGCCAAACCTTAAAGTCGACAAGGCGGTTTTAATCATTGCCGCTTACGCGCACGACTGGGGCTATGTTGGTTTGTTTGATCAAAATCAGCCGGCTGATTTTGAAAACGTAAAAAATGCCAAACCAAAACACATGGTAATTGGCGCTAAAAAATTATCAAAACTGCTGGCTGACAAATTTTTCTCTTTTTTAACCAAAGCCCAAAAACAAAGATGCGTGCACTTGGTTGCCATTCATGACCAACCGGCCAAGCTCAAAGCGATTGACGAGCTGGTTTTAATGGAAGCGGACATGCTTAGCGGTTTGAATGTCAAGTCGGTTAAACCAACTTTTGATTTTGCATCAAATAAAAAATTTATTCATGAGGTTAAAACCTTAAGAATTCCAAAATTCATCAATCAATACAGTAAAAAAGAAGCAAAAAAGTTAATCAGAGAAAGGCTGAATTATTATAAAAAAAGACTCAAATAAATTAACAATTTATCCATTTATCAATAAAGTATTTCCGCCCACAGGGGCGGATTTTTAGACTTGATTTTTCTTTCTTTTTGGTTTAAGATTGGCTGTGGAGGCTAGGTCGCATTGGGCGACTTGGATGCTCTTTACACTAGGTAGATTTATCAGATAGGATTGGAGACTACCATGCCAAAAAGAGAATTACTGATCGGACTGGACGTGCCAACCGTCAGCGAAGCCAGACAAGTCGTTGAAGAAACGCATGACGTCGTCGACGGTTACAAGGTTGGCTTTCAGCTCATCTACACCATGCTTAGGCTGATGCTGAAAGCCGCAAGCGAGAAAGAGGCCATTGCCAACCTGAAAGATGCCCGCGCGCTGTTTCAGTATCTGAATGGGAAGCTGTTTTTGGATGCCAAGCTGCACGACATTTCCAACACGGTCCTGCAGGCTTTGATCCAAATCTTCGGCATGGACGTGGCACTGGTCAATATGCACTGTCTGGGCGGGCGAAAAATGCTGCTCAAAGCTCAGGAAGCCCTCAAGCAAGTGTTTGCTGATTTTGAGCCGGAAAAGCGGCCCAACGTCCTGGGCGTGACCATCCTGACCGATCACGACTATGATTCTTTGGTTGAACTCGGATTGGTGCCGGCACTGAATCCGCCTGATCCCAATTCACCCCAAAGCGTCTTGGAAACGTTTGAACGGATGAAAACCAGCGCGATGCAAGGCCAAGTCCGTAAGCTGGCGATTTTGGCCAAAGACTGCGGCCTTGACGGCGTTGTGGCGTCCCCACTAGAGACTGTCATGATTCGCGAAGCGTGCGGACCGGACTTTCTTATCGCCAATCCCGCGATCCGGCCCTTGTGGTCTTTGGTGCCCGGCGACGATCAAAAGCGCTTCACCACGCCCAAACAAGCTGTCGAAAACGGTGCCAATCTCGTGATTGTCGCCCGTCCCGCCCTCAAACCGCCTGCCGGTATCAGTCGGCATGAAGCCGTTGTGCGAATCAAAGAAGAAATGGCGTTGGTGTAATAACCGACACAGCCCGGACAAGGAAAAAAAGACATGAGCAGAAATGGTTATATCAAAGGCATCGCTGGGCAACAGGTCGCAACCGGTTTGTACAGAATCGGCGCGATCAAAGACAAGAACCAATCCCCTGACGGTGCGGGTTTTCGCCTCAAGCTTCACGAGACCAATCCGAATGCGCCGTTGTCGCCGGTTTACATCGACCTGCGGCTGCTGCAGTCCTTCCCCGCCCTACTCAGCCAAACGGCCACGCTCTACTTGCAGTTGGTCGAGCAACTGAGTTTTGATCTGATCGCGGGCATTCCGGTGGCCGCTGTGCCCACGGCAACGGTCATATCGCAACTTTGCGGCAAGCCGATGATCACGCCGCGAATGAGTGAAAAGGGCCACGGTTCTGGCGCCAAAGTCGACGGCGTCTACCAAGCCGATCAAACCGTGTTGCTGGTCGACGACCTCTGCACCAAGGCCGGAAGCAAACTCGAGGCCATCAAAGTCCTCGAAGAAGCCGGCTTGGTCGTCAAAGACGTGGTCGTGCTCGTTGACCGCGAGCAAGGCGGCGGCAAAGAACTGGCTGATGCCGGCTACACGCTTCATGCGGCGTTCACGCTGCGCGAGCTGCTCGGGTTCTACCTCGAGAACGGCATGATGAGCCAGGCGCTGTATAAAGAAATCATGGCCTATCTCGGCTAAGCGACTCGGAGGAACGCTTTACACACCAAAAGACCATTCGAAATTGAATGGTCTCTTTTTTATCCAAATTTTATGAATTTTAATTCTTTTTTTCCAGCCTTAGCAACTCACACAAAATTAAATAAATCGGCCCTAAAACAAAATAGCCAATTTGCATCCAAACCGGCGCGTGCAAACAATTGCAAACCGGCAAACCAGGATAGCTGGCCGCCCCCAAATTATGAATATCAAACCAATAATAACCAATTGTTTCAATTACAATTACGGTTGGCCAGTACAAAAAACAAATAAATAAAAGCTTGGCGCCAAAACTTTTTAGACCAAATTGAAAAATTACCAACGAATAAATAGAATATAAGACCAAAAAACCGATAGTCCAACCAATCAAAGGAAATAAATTCAAACCTAAAAATATCGGAAAATGATGATTATATAAATACTGACCATTACTAAACCAAGTCCAAACCAAAGCCAAACCAAAAGCTAAAAATAAATGATAAATTAAATTTTTTGATTTAGTGACCATATTTAAAAGCCCAGATTCATCCCGGCTAATTTTTGCGCCATACTGCGCTGAGCTTTAGTGATTGCTTCATTGATACAATCTTTGATAATCTCACAGCCATTGGTAACTGAGAAATCCGGACTTAAAACGATTTCTTTAATCATTAAGCTTCCGTTAATCACCACTTTTACGCCGTTTTTTTCCACTTCGTATTTTTCGGCTTTTAAGGAGTCTTGAATTGATTTTAATTGACCTAATTGTTTTAATTTATCTAACATAATTTTTTGATTTATAAATTCCCAGACAAACCTCGGGGACAGGGAGTAAAACCCCGATTACCAGAGCCAGAATCTGGCGTCCTACCCGCCCGCAACGCCTTGTAAAATAAGCTTGATTAAAAGGAAATGTTTTTCTTCAACAACTACACACATTATTTCATTACATGGCTCGGGGACAGGGAGTCGAACCCCGATTACCAGAGCCAGAATCTGGCGTCCTACCATTAGACGATCCCCGAGCTATGTAATGAAAATTAAATATGATTTTTACGAGGCGGGCGGGCCATTAGACCTGCCTGTCGGCAGACAGGCGATCCCCGAGGGCTATCTAGGAAAAATATTTAATTAACTACTTGACCGCCAAAAGATTCTAAAATATTATTCAGCGAACTGCTTGATTTTGGCTCAGCTAAAGTCTGGATTTCGGTGACTAAATCGGGCAAATCTTTAACGACTAAAGTTTTAACAATTAAAGTCTGACCAAAAATTTCGCCTAAAACTTTTTCTAAAATCTGTTTATTTTTCAAATCGTTAATTCGCTGCTGATGAAACTGATGGCGAAAACAAATTTCCAATGTTCCGTCCTCTTTAACCGTTGACGGCTGCGAAATTTTTAAAGTCGAAGCCAGACTTTGGTTATAATTTTTCATACAAACTAAAACATCTTGCCATTTTTCTTTAATTTGGTCAATAGTCAATTTAACCTTGACTAATTTATTTTTTGAAAGATCCGACTCAATGGCAGCTTTTATTGGTTTGTCAGCAGGCGTTTCTTTAGTTTTTTTTTCCTCAGTTTTATTTTTTAAGCCACTACCCTTTTCTGAATCATCCTTTTGGTCATTGTCATTTTGGGGCTTGGTTTTATTATCAAAAGCTAAAATTTCCAAAATCGCCAGCTCCAACGGCAATTGCAAAATTTCACAAAACTTAAGCTCTTGTTTTTTGACCAATAAAATTTCAATAAAACCAATCAATAAATCTAAAGCGATTTGATTGGCCAAATCCGTTATTCTTTTTTCTAAATCTTTGTTTAAACCGCCGGCAAATTGACCTAGCTGACTGCTGATTTTAAGCAGTAAAATTTTTCTCAAAACTTCAATTAAATCACCGGCAAACCTTTCCAAGTCAACGCCTTCTTGGACTAAGTGATTAATTAAAGTTAAGCTGGCAACCGTATCTTTTTTATTTAAATTTTCAATCAGTTCCAAAACTAAATTAAAATGTGACTGAGGTAAAACCAATTCCGCCTGTTCAACAGTAATTTCTTTGTCAGAAAGCGAAAGAATTTGACCTAGCAAGCTTTCCGCGTCGCGAATACCACCTTCGGCATAATAAGCAATATTTTCCAGAATTGATTTATCAACCACTCGTTTTTCCTTGCTAACCAAGCTAGCGAGGCGAGCCACAATTTCTTGTTCAGAAACTTTACGAAAATCAAAATGCTGGCAGCGTGAAATAATAGTTTGGGGCACTTTATGAATTTCGGTGGTGGCTAAAATAAAAATGGCGTGGGCGGGCGGCTCTTCCAAAGTTTTAAGCAAGGCATTGAAAGCTGAAATCGAAAGCATGTGAACTTCATCGATGATAAAAACCTTAAATTTACGACTGGTTGGCGTAAAGCGCGAATTGTTAATGATATTTTCTCTGACATTATCAACGCCGGTATGAGACGCCGCATCGATTTCAATGATATCAAGCGATCGAGCGGCCATTAATTCATTGCAGGACTCACAATCGTTACACGGCTCGCTTTGCCCTTCTTTTCTTTTTAAACAATTAATCGCTTTAGCCAAAAGCCTTGCCGTAGTGGTTTTGCCCAAACCTCGAGGACCAGAAAATAAGTAAGCGTGAGCCACTTTACCGGTTTCCAATTCACTTTGAATTGTCGTTTTAATGTGATTTTGGCCAATGACTTCTTTAAAGGTTTGCGGCCGGTATTTTCGATATAAAGTTAATGACATAATAACTAGATTTTAACGCATTTTTAATTTTAAAGCAAGCCAGACTGAGTCTCAAACTACCAAAAAAGACCTAAAAAATAGGCCTTTTTTGCGAGATTAATATCTTACTCTGATTTTTCTTCAGTTGGCTTGGCAGCTTCCTCGGCTACCGGCAGAGTCGCTTCCGGTTTAGACTCCAAATCGGCTAATTCTTTTTCTGATCTAGGGGCTTGAACCAAAACGACCAAATCAGTCGGTACATTTTGCAAACTGATTCCGGCGGGGATTTTTAGATCCGAAATCCGGATAGTATCTTCAAAAGTTTTCAGACCGGAAAGGTCAACTTCAATTTCATGGATCAAATCTTTTGGCAAACAGCTGACTTCAATTTCATGAATATTGGTGACCAAAATTCCGCCTCTTTCCTTGACGGCCGGTGCTTCACCAATGAATTTCAAACCAATGGCGGTGTGAATTTTTTCATCCATATTGACCAAATGAAAATCAACATGAGTGAAACGATTGGTTAATGGCGCCAATTGATAATCTTGGATTAGGACTTTAGCCGGCTTGCCGTCATCGATTGATAAATCAACCAATGTACTTTCCCCTGCTTGTTTAAAAATTTTTTCAAACAAAGTATAATCAACGACGATATTTTGTGGCTTGATTTTATGGCCGTATAAAACCGCCGGAATTTGATCACTGGTTCTTAATTGACTTACTTTTTTCTTTTGTTCCTTTCGGGTTTTGCCCTTTAAACTTAGAACTATAGACATTGCTGTATGTCTCCTTTCTTGGATTATTGTATTTAATTATTATTCAAAAAATCAATTGGGACTTTTTGTTTGGCTAAATTTTGATGCAATTCAAGGACATCGTTGTAGCTTATCGGCTTGGCATTTTGGAATTTTACCGCATCGTCATAATTTAAATCAGTAATCAAGCCAAAGGTGCTGAGTCCCATATTATTCGCTAAAATCATGGCTAGAATTGCCGCTTGGCAATTCTGACAGACAATATGAACCAAACTGGCGGTGTTGCCTTCCTCCAAGACTTTGGCCACTAACGGCTTATACCTTTGATGGCAAATCGGACAATTAGCAATTATATCCTGATTATCGCTGAATATGTTGAAATCTTTATCTTCCATAAATCAAACTATAATATAGCTAAAATTTTTATTTTTGTCAAATCTATTTTAATTTTAAGAATTCTGGTTTCGGTTAACCATATTTTCAACAATGCCAATTAAAATCAAACAAGTTACCAAAAAACTGCCGCCATAACTCAAAAAAGGCAAAGAAATGCCGGTTACCGGCACAATCCCGATATTCATTCCGATATTAATTATAATATGACAAAAAAACATCGCTGAAACACCTAAAATAAAATACAAAGCAAAGCTGTCTTTAACGGTTTTTGCCGCCCGGACCAGCCGATACAGAATCAAAAACCAAAAAAATAAAACCAGGCTTACGCCCAAAAAACCCAATTCCTCGGCAATCACCGCAAAAATAAAATCCGTTTGACTGGCCGGTAAAAATTTCAATTGACTTTGTGAACCAAAACCCAAGCCCCGGCCCAACATGCCACCGGCGCCAACGGCAGTTACTGCTTGCCTGACATGATAACCTCGGCCGTAAGGATCGGACTGAGGGTTTAAAAAGGTTAAAATTCTGCCTTTTTGATAATCTTGCAATAAGAATAGCCAGCCAATAGCGCCGGCCACCAAAATCCCAACAAACAAAAGCAATAAATGTTTTTTATTGGCGCCGGCAAAAATCATCATCAAAAGCCAAATTAAAAATAAAATTACCGCTGAACCAAAATCCGGTTGAAGTAAAACCAATAAAAAATAAAAGCCGGCAATCATTCCGGCTAAAATAAAATTTTTAAATTCAACGATGGTTTGGCCCTTTTTACTTAAAAACCAAGCTAAAAAAATAATTAAAGCGACTTTGGCCAGTTCAACCGGCTGAAAATTTATACCCAAAAAAGAAAACCAACCGGTTGTGCCTTTGATTGTCCGGCCTAAAAATAAAACCGCTACCAACAAACCAGCCGAACCGATATAAAATATATAGCTGAAATCTTGCCAAAGCCGGTAGTTTAAAAGGCTTAAAAAAAACAAAAAAACCAAACCAATGACGCCAAAGGTGACTTGTTTTTTGAAATTGATAAAATCCGGCTGATCCGAGCTGATAGCAATACTGTAAATTGCCGAAAGGCCAAAGCAAAGCAAAAGCAGCACTGAGCCAAATAAGATCCAGTCAAAATTCTTTAAACCAGAAAAATATTTTTTAAAAAACATAATTACTATTTGTTGGCCGTATAGGTAATCACTGATTGACCCTCAACCAGACCGGATTTAACTTCAACCATTCCTTCGTCGCCTTTTAAGCCCAAAATTACGTCAATCGATTTTGGCTGTTCATTTTCCAAAATCTGAACATAACTTTTGTCATCCTTTTCTTTAACGGCTCGCAGAGGAATTATTAAAACATCAGTGGCTTTGGCCGTGCTGACAGTAACATTGGCCGTCATGCCCGGCTTAATTTTTTCAACTAAACTTCTGACATTCTCCGGCTGATCCAAAGAAAATATCACGGTTACTCGATAATAAACCACGTCCTGAATTTTGGTTTGAGCCGGATTAATCGTGGTGACATTACCTTTGAATAAATCAGAATCAGAAAAAGCATCTAAGGTTATATCAACAACATCAGCTAAATTAATTTTAGTGATGTCAGACTCTGGAATATTCACTTCAATTTCATAATTTTGAGCGGCAAGCATTCTAATGGCCGGACTGCCGGCGGCATTTTGGGTTAAACCGGTTTGTTCGCCCACTTCATAATTTACTTCCGTAATTACCCCATCAATTGGCGCTTTCAATAAAGTATTTTCATAATTATCCAAAGCCAATCTTAAATCAGCTTCCGCATTTCTGTAAGCGGCTTGATACAAAACAATATCTTCGGTTCGAGCCGGCGCTTCTTTATAAGCTAAATCGGCTTGGGCTTTAGCTAAATTTTTCTCAGCCGAAAAAATCGCATCTTGGGCATCAGAAACTTTAGTTTGATAGTTCAAACGAGCTGTCTCTAAATCATGCTTAGCGCCTTGCAGCGTACCAATATTGGCTTCAGCGGTAGCTCTTTCGGCGTTAATAGTCACTTTCAAAGCATCTAGCTCGGTTTGACTCATATTTGAAGTAACAATGGCATAATCCAAAAGACTGCCTAAATCATTAACCGTTTGGGCTACTTTTATAATAGAACTAAGAACTGAGTCAGCGGCCAAATTAATTTTTTCATCATCAGGTGTCATGCTAGCAGTATCATAAACTGATTGAGCGGCAATGACTTTACCTCTGGCTTCGTCATATTCGTTTCTGACCTGTGACTTTAAACTATAGTTTGAAGTGCTTAAACTATTCGGATCGCCTTTATAATATAAAGTGTCATAGACTTTTTGCAAAGAGACATTAGCCTTACTTAAAGCACCGCTCATATCCACAATGATATTTTGTTTTTCATTTTCCCAAGTTTGTTTGTAAGTGGCCTTGGTATTTTCCAAATCAGTTTTGGCGCTGGCCAAATCACCTTGGTATTTGTCAACGGCTGCTTGATAAACGGCAATATCTTCTTTGGTTGCGCCACTGATGATTTTGTCTAAATTGGCCTTGGCCTTGGCTAATTCATTGCGATATTTGGCAATGCTAATTTCCAAATCAGTCGCTTTCTGAGTCGCTAAAATATCTCCGGCTTTGACCGTATCGCCGACTTTGGCCTTAAGAGTACTGATTTTGCCGATATTTTTAAAATTCAACTCAACTTCAGAAGCCGATTTAACCTGGCCCGTCGCAGTCACGGTTTGAATAACATCACCGCGCTTAACCGGCTGGGTATCATATTTTATCTTTTTAGGTTGAGCAATGGTTTTTACCACAAAACCAATAATAATAATTACAATTACCAAAATTACCCAAAAAATCTTAGATTTTATAATCTTTTTCATAACAAAAAAGTTAATATTTATTATTTATAGTATACCATTAATCAGCTGATTTTTCAAACCCAAAACCAAACTTACATTTTTTTTCAACAAAAAACTCCCGATTAATCGGGAGTTTTTGCTATTTGAGTTGGTAAATATTAATATTGGGCTAAAACTTCGTAATCAACATTGTAAACCGGTTGGCCGTTATAGCTACTCAAAGTAGTAGCAATCGTGTCAATATAACGAGCCTTTTGATCAGAAATTATATACAAACGCCAATCGGGGGTTTTCAAATAAGTGCCATTGGCATAACGCTTTACACCCAAAACCGACTGTGCACCGTAATTGTTGATTGTTTCGTAATCAACATCGTAAATTTTTTGGCCGGCAGTATTTTTTTGTTCCGCAGCAGTAGCAACTCGGACTTTTTGATTGACAACAATATAGATAATTCCATCTGGCGCTTTCAATAAAGTACCGTCGGCATATTGCTTAACACCCAAAACTTGCTGAGTTGCCGCCGGAGTTTGTTGAGTTGTATATTGAGCAATCACGCCGTAATCAACGTCATATATTTTTTGACCCTGGTAATAGTCCTGAGAACCTGGCACCATGGTAGCGATTTGTTTGGCTTTTTGATTTTCAATGACATAGACTTTCCAGTCTCTGGTTCTTAAATAAGTGCCATCGGCATAATTTTTTACACCCAAAACCTTATTGTAATTGAATTCAACGCTAGCACCCGAGCCAAGATATTGAACCAAAACCTCATTGGCAATATTATAAATTTTTTGGCCGGCATATTTACTGTTTAGTTCGGCGACGCTGGAAATTTGATTGGCTTTCTGATTTTCCAAAATATAGATTTTACCGTCAGCCGTTCTCAACAAAGTACCGTCGGCATATTGTTTGGCACCCAAAACTTGCTGGCCGGTTGAATATTGTTGATATTCGGATAAAACCCAGTAATCAATATTATTGATTTTTTGACCTAAATATTTATCATGCAATTCGTTCCAGGTATTGATGTAACGCAATTTTTGATTTTCCACCCGATAAATTCGCCAGTCGCAAGTGCGCAAAAGTTCACCGTCTTTATAGTTTTTGCCGACATTTTTTTTGCCGCTGAGTTCAACCACGACTGAAAAATCGACATCATAAACGGTTTTATTTTGGTAAGTTGCCAAAGTTAAAGGCAATTTGGTCAAAGGATTAATTTTTTTATCTTTAATGATATAAGCTTCGCCGTCGCAAGTTCTTAAAATTGTACCATCAGAATATTCTTTGACCCCTAAAACTTTTTGACCACACCGGCTGCCGGCTTCAATAACTGGCGGTAAACCGGGCGCATTAATCAAAGCCACCACACCCAAATCTTTAACTTCAAAAATAGTTCGATTATTAACATTATCAAAAATCGCTTTTTGGCCTAAAACCCACTGATTGTTATTATTCAAATAATAAATTCCTAAATTTGAGGTATCGGTTGGAATGTTTGGCAAAGTCAACGAAACCGTTAGGCTGCGGGAAAAATTATAAATTTGGCTGCCTGATTCGGTTTGGGCGATAATATTAAAAACTTTGCTGCCAATAATATTATTACTGCCAGAGCAAGGCTGATTACTGGCATCAACTGGATTAATGGCAATATCAAACATGGTTAAACCAGAAACCGTTAATGGCGGCACTTCCAGCACAGCCGAAATATTATCATCAGTGCGTTCGAATAAACGACCGCCGCGCTGGGCTGAAGGAATATATAAAGGTTTGTTAACGGCAACAATTTCGGGCAACATTACAAATCCGCCACCACCGCCATAACCAAAAGCTAAATAATTACGCAAAAATGAGCCAAAACCCAAAGTTCCGGAAAAATAAATAATCGCGGCAACCGCGCAAATACTTAGGATAATGTTGGTTTTTGCTTTCTTTATAAATTGAATCATATTTATTTTTGGCTTATTTTAGCTAAATTAATCTTTTTTAAAACCTTAAAATTAGTTTATTATCTTAGCATTATTTCAAATATTGTCAAGTCTTTGGAGTTAAAGATCACCGCTAAATCCTGACTGGCTTGGGGTTGATATTGGTTTTTCCCAGGTAAAGAGTCTAGATCATGAGTAAAAATAATATATTTAATCCCCTGACCGGCCAATTGACTCAAAGTCTCTTGGCTTGATTGAGACTGGCTGCTTAACAAAATATTTTCCACCGCTTGTACCGGCTGATTATCAGACTGGCTATAGATACTGCCAATTTCCATATTTTCACCTTGAATAATTTCTTTGTCAAAAAAATCTTTGGCCGGATTTTGAATAATCAATCGCTGGTTAAAATCAAAAGATAAGTATTGATGCCAGGGCAAAAATAAAACTTTAAAATCAGATTGATCCTGATTTAAGATTTCATTAGCCAAAGTCCAGCTGGCCGGATACCAAACCGGTTTTAGTTGCCGGGCAAACCCGCCCCAGACAGTATAGGTGTAAAGGGTTGGTACCAAAAAAACCATAATGACAAAAAATTTCACCGGCAATTTGGAAACTTTTTTAACGTAGTCAATAAAATAACTGGCGCCAAATGAACCAAAATAAGCATAGCTTAAAACCAACCAAGCACTCCATTTTTGACTGTCGCGAAAACCGGACCAAAACCAAAGCTGATTAAAAAGCCAAAGATTTAAATTTTTAAAAATTGTGTCCCCTGCTCCGCAGGCAAAAATAAAACTAAACAAACCAACCAAAGCAAAAAACCCGGTTCTTTGGTAATTTTTATTTTTTAAGCTGGCATAAAAGCCCAAAACCACCAAAAATACTAAACTAAAGTAAAGCGCCAGCCAAAAACTGAAATTGGCCTTGGGCCATAAAAAGTAATTGGCCCAAATTTGTCCTTCGCCCCAAAAACCGTACAAAGCCGAAACATTGACTAGCGGGTTTAAATTTTTGTCACCAACGGTTTTAAAAACTTCCCAATTGCTTTGGCTGAAATTATTGATGGCAAAATTAGTGGGAGTTAATAAATAAGGTAAAAGCCAATAGCTGCTAAAAATGACTAAAGAAATTATAACCAAAGCAATTCCCCTTGCCTGTCTCAAACCCAATTTATTTCTTTGTTCAAAAAAACTATTAACAACTTGATAAAGACTGTAAACTGAAAAAATCATTATTGCCATCGTTAGAATATGCAAAGAAAATACCGCAATTAGTAGTAGACAGAAAACCAGTTTTAAAATATTTAGCCAATTTGGTTTTTCAAAAAAGACTAAAAGCCAAGCAATAAAAATTGGCAAAATGGCGTAAGCTAAAAGCAAAAGCCAATGACCGGCCAAAAACCGTTCATAAACAAAAGGATTAACGACGTAAAATAATCCGGCCCAAATTGGTGCGTAATTTTTTTTCGGTACCGGTAAATACCTATAAGCCAAAAACCCGGCTGAAAAAAATAAAACAAAAATAATTATTTTTTGGATTAACCAACCCGGTAAAACGATATTGACCAACCAAAGCAACCAACGAAGTGGCAAACTATTATAAAATTCACCAGCGGGTAATAAAATTTTAAGCTTGGGCGTAAAAATCATATCCAAACTTAAAACATAACCGGGCAAAAACATCTGCCAAATTAATAAAATTGCCACCACAGCAAAAAACCCAATGGCAAAAAAATCATCTTTTATTTTAGTCAGCATATTATTTAGCATTGGCAATATCAAAAAAGGCAACAACATTGGCAATTAACAGAAAAAAACCAAGAGCCAATAGCCTGGGCGAACCAGGAAAAAATGGCAAGTCAAAGCCAAAAATCAACCAATAAATACCAAGGATTGATGCATTAATTAAAACTAAAAATACATTATTTTTATTATCAAAAAATCGGTTAAGGGAAAAATTAAGCTTTGACCAATTTGGTTTTTCAAAAAATAAAACCGAGTTAACTAACAAAAGAGCAACCAATAAAATAACAAACTGATGATAATTCTGTCGGTTTGGCAAATTAGTACCAAAAATCAATAAATAGCCAACCACCACCGAGATATTAACCAAAGTGATAATTAGGCTGTCACGATTATAGCCCATAAATTCTTTTGACTTTTTGGGGTTGATTTTTTTAATAAGCACTGGCGACGGTTTAAATTGATCCTTCGTCAGATCTTGATCAAATTGTTTTGGTCGAATTTTCAATTCCAAAATTTGAATAATCACTATGGCCAACAAAAAATAATAAATATAATTTGCCGCCAGGCCTGCCAACCGATCATATTGATAGATTAAAAAGTCTAAACACAAAACCAAAGCTCCCAGCGCCGGCAATAATAAAAGTCTGGCATCCCAACGGTAAGCGACAAAAATTAAAAATATGCAAACCATCACCGAAAAATTAATTCCTAAACTAAAATATAAAACAATAAAAACGGCAGGCAAAACAAACAAAAACCACTTCTGACTCAAAATATCAGACTCAATTTTGGCGATAAATTTATCCAGCCAATTAACGACTTTAAATCTTTTTTTCATACCAAAATAAAATTATAGCGCTGATCAAAAAACCAATCGAAAAAATCAATGAAATATACCCGACTTTGATTAAATCATTTTGAATTACTAAAGATAAATTAAAACTACCGTCGCTGTTTTTTATACAAACATCTGACTGTCGACAAAGGTTTTCAATATCAATCAGCCAGGCGTTATTATAATTATCGGTTTTAAAATGATACTCACTGTCAATCGATGAGAATAAAAATAAATTCAGCCGATTTAATTTTGTTGGCGCTGCCAGATAAGCTTTCCAGCCGAAACTGAACTTTTCCGGATAAACCAATAACAATTTTTGATTGACATTTACCAAGTCAACTTGAGTTTTAAAACGTTTAGCGGGCGTTGATTGAGACAAAACCGCCTGGCTTAAATCATTTTTTTGCTGGGCGTAAAGATAATAAGAATAAATTTCTTTAGGCGTAAATTCTTCCAATTTTAAATTATCATATTGATTTATCAGTATTTCAGAACTATCGGCTGGCGCATAAAAATAAAGGCTGAAACTGTCGGCATTTTCAATATTTGGATTAATGACAGTAGAAAAAGTATGCCAATTTGAATCCTGAGTAGTGATTGACTCAAATTTATCTTGCTGTTGCCAACGATTATTTTTTAAATTGTAATAGTATTGAATCTTATTGCCGGCAACCGTTTTATAATCAAAAGATAATTGGTAAATTTTATTTCTTTCTAATCTGACCGGAAAAATATTAAAGGTGCAGGCAAAATGATTTTTGGCCGAAAGCGTCAAAGACTGCCTGCCGGCCGTACCGTTATTTTTCAAAGCCATGCCCAGTTGAGGCATACCTGTCAAATAATTACTGCAATCCTCAACTTTCTTTTGCCATAAGCCGGTTTCAAAAGATGGGTTATAATTTTTCAGTAAATTTTTGGTCGAACGGATATATTGGAAATAATTTTTACCCCGGTCAAGCAAAAACCAATTGCCCAAATCGTAATTCTGCGGAAAAACCAAATTACTGGTTTGAATTTCTTTAATCAAAAAATAGGAGCTCAGCGAAACATTATCATACTGATTGACTAAATTTTCAAAGCCGTCTGATGGCGCATAAAAATAAAGGCTGAAACTGTTGGCAGCATTAAATTCCGGGTTAAATACCTCTACAAAGGTGTGCCAGTTGGCATCCGGCGTTTTGATCAAACCGAATTTTTCCTGGGTTTTATCAGCGGAATTTTTTAAATTGTAATAATATTGAATTTTATCGCCGACAACGGTTTTATAATCAAATGACAAACGATAAAGCCGATTCGGTTCAAAATTCAAATTAAAAGTATTGTAAGTGCAGGCAAAATGATTTTGCGAAGATAACTCCAAAAGTTTATTGCCATTAGTACCACCGTCTTTGATTGTCATGCCAATTTTTGGTTGACCACCAAGATAAGCACTGCAATCGGAAACTTGGCCGGTCCAAGCGCCTTTTTCAAAAGAGTGATTTTTATTAATCAATAAATTAGAATCTTTTGGCTGATAAATTTTTACCGGGGTTTTTTGCAGATTAGTGATTGAGGTGGTTAAATTATTTTGATAATTTGCCAAATCAACACTTGAATCACCGATTTTAACCAAAGAATCATCATTAATCCCCTCAATTTTTAAAACAATTAAATCATTTAATTTTAAAATTTCGTTGTTAATTTCAAAATCCTGACCCGAAAAAACAAATTTAAGATCCTTTTGCTTTTTATCATAAATAATTTTTAAATCATTATTTTCGGTTAAATAGGATTTGATTTCAAAAGGCAATTTTAAATCAAATTGATTGTCAAAAACCGCTAGACTTAAATTGCCGGGCAATTTGTTGGTAAAAATATCAATATAAAAATTGTCAGCCAAACTAACCAAACTGAAAATATTTTTGTTTTGATTGGAATTATCAACCATTACAACTGCGGTTTGAGTGACAGTTTTTCTAATTTTTTTCAAATCAGCAATTAAAAAATCCAATTTTTGAAAATCAGCTTGACTGTTTTGATCAGAAAATACCAACGAAACATTTTTGGCCAAATAAGGCTTTGGACTACTGTCTAAATGATTGAGTAAAAAAATCACGGCAAAAACTATCAACAAAATACCCGCCAAAACCGATAGAATATAAATAAAAATTTTATTAATTTTATTTTTCATGTCGTTTTTTCTGTTTAAAAATTTCCACTAAAGCAAAAATCAAAAGCCCAAAAAAAGTAATCAATGAAACGGTTAAACTGATTAAATAATAAAATTGTTTCTCAAAATAAATCACTAAATAAAGTTCTTGACCTGATTGATATTTGACGGGAATATCTTGAGGTAAAACCAAAAAGGCATTACCGATTATATTACCCTTAAAATGGTTTTTAGGATTAAGGCTGTCTTGGCCGATTAAATTTAAATCAGTATACGACAAAGCTAGTCCGTTTGTGGCACACCGACTGTTTTTTGTGATTTTAAATTTTTCCCAACGCAAACACTCAACTTTATTCCATTCGTCTTGGTCGACAAAATAAATCCGCCAAAACGGTGAGTACATTTGATTAAATTGCAGCAAAAACGGCAAATTTTTATTAACTCCACTTAACTTTATCAAATATTTATTTGAATTATTGGTATAACTTTTAACCTCAACTTCTAAATTATTTTCGAGCCAAACTTTTTCATCAGTTAAATTCACCTCGTTTAATTCTGACTTATTAAAAATCAACGGTTTATCTTTGAGGTTAATTTTTGTTTCATAAAAATTAGCCAAATTTAAACTAATAATCTTTGCCGGCGAGTAAATGAAAAAATCATAACTATCGGCATCGTTGAATCGGTAGTGAGTAAAATTCGGATATTCTTTGTAATTTTTAAAGTCATTTCGCAATTTCAGCTGTTGACTGATTTTAGCCGAGGTGTTTTCAATATTAAAAACCTGGTAGGCATCAATATTTTTGTTGGCGTCGGTAACATCATTAAAAACAAAAATATTTTTAATATTAAAAATTGCCAGATTGCCAAAGGTTTCTTTGTCAAAATTATCGTAAACCTGATTATAAAAATCGGCCAACTGTGAATCGACAATCCGTAAATTTGGCACTAAAAGACTTTTGTATTTTGAATAGGTAAAATTATTAAGATCTAAAAAATAAGGCGACCAGCTGAATTTCAACCAGTGATAAGGCGCAAAAATCGTTGCCTCGGTCAGATTATAATCAACGCTGGCAAAAAGCATTTGTTTGTAATCGTCCGGAATTTGATTAATTTTTTTCAGGCCGTAATGGTTGCTCAGTAAAGGCGTTAAATTAAGGGTCAAATATGAAATAACCACAAAAAAAGCAATAGCATTGAGATTGAAATTTTTAAACTTCTTTCGGAAATGGCCAAAGAGAATAACTAAAATAAACGTCAGCAAAAAGCTGACGATTAATTGCAAAAATCCGTAATCATTATAAAGAAAAACCAACAAGCTTTTATTGACTTGCACAAAGAAATCAAAGCCAAAAAAATTAGCCAGCGTGTTTAAAAATAAAATAAAACAAATGGCAAAAAAGATTTTTAAACTTCTTTTCTCTCTAATCAGTAACAAGGCTAAAAGCAAAAGCAAAGTATTAAACAGCATCTGAATAAATTTATAAAACTCAAAGCTGTTTTTAACCGCATAATTATCGGCAAACCCGGGTATACCGCGATTATTATAATAAAAACTTAAAGTTGATGGTGTAAATCCGCCCGGATACGCCAAAGAATTGATAAAAGATTTTTTAAATTGATAATTGGCTTGTTCGTATTTGGTAAA
>JBAYJS010000018.1:0-22014 GCA_041664985.1 Candidatus Buchananbacteria bacterium
AAACAGTTTTTATCACAATTCCCATGGGGCTGATTTATCGTAATATTATCAAAACCGGTATTACCAAACAGCTCAAAGATGCCGGCTTTAAAGTGGTTATTTTAAGCCCGGCCTATAAAGATCAAATTTTTATTGACGAAATGACCAAGGAAGGTTTAATCGTTGAGCCGCTTTTTGCTTACTTACCCAAGGGTTTGGAAATGGCAATTGTTAACTTCAGCAATAACCTGGTTTTTACCGAAACAACCAAGGTAAAATTAGCTGTTGAAAGAGATAATAAAAACTACGGTGCTTGGCTTTCAAAAATTTTAATTTATAAGCTTTTTGGTCAAAGCCTTTGGCTAAAGAATTTATTGGAAAAAATAGACAATAAATATTTTGTTAAAAATTTATATCAGGACTTATTTCAAAAGTATAAGCCGGACTTAGTTTTTTCCACTCATTTGATTTATCACGACGACATTGAATTAATCAAAGAAGCTAAAAAAGCGGGGATTAAAACCGTTGGCATGGTAATGAGTTGGGATAATCTTACTTCCAAAGGTGCAGTTCACGTTAAAACCGACAAGCTGATTGTTTGGAATGAAATTATGAAAAAAGAAGCGGTAGAACTAGCTGGTTTTAAACCCGAGGATGTGGTAATGACTGGTATCCCGCAATTTGATTTTTATTTTCAGCCGGATAAAATTGTTTCGCGCGAAGAATTTTTTGCCAAAAATAATTTGGATCCAAATAAAAAATTAATTGTTTATGGTGCGGGCACCAATAAAACCACACCTAACGAACCGTCGGTTTTAAAAATTTTAAATGATTACATCAGTCAAGGTAAAATTGCTTATCCGGTCGAATTGATGTTACGCCTTCATCCTAAAGCTTTTCTAAGAAAAGAGTATGACTGGCTAAAAAATTTAAAAAATATCAAATCGGAATCACCGGGCCGGTCGCTGGAAAGTTTTATGGATGTTTGGTTTCCAACCGATGAGGATATTTGGCATATGGTTAATTTGATTTACCATTGTGATTTGGTGATTAATACTTTTTCAACTTTTACCATTGACGCTTTTGGTTTTGGCAAGCCGGTAATTAATATTTGTTTTGACGGTGAAAAAACCGATATCCCTTATGGCAAATCAGTTAGAAGATATTTTGATTACACTCATTATTTGCACATCATTAAAGGCAATGGCGTCAAAGTTGCCCACAACAGTGAGGAACTGCTTTTGGCCATTAACGCTTATTTAAATGATCCCAAGCTTGATTTTTTAGGACGAGAAAATACTTTAAAACAGCAAGCTTATATTTATGATAATCAATCAGCTCAAAGAGTAATTAATTATCTTTTATTACAATTAGAGTAAATAAATTATGAACAAAAGAATTAAACCAATTTTAGTCAACCCTCAAAAAACCATCAGACAAGTTATGGTAATTATTGATAAAGCACCAAAACAAAATCCGCCTGCGCCAGCCGGATTAATTTTGGTTGTTGATAAAAATAATACTTTGTTGGGTATTGCCACTGATGGAGATATTCGTCGGGCGGTTATAAAAAATATTAATCTCAATCTGCCGATTAGCGAGATAATGAATAAAGATCCATTTGTGGTTGAAAATAAATTTTCTCGGACGGAAGTACTTTCCCAAATTTACGAAGAAATAAAACGGCGAAATATTGTTAGTAAAAGAATTGATAAAATTATTATTGTCAACGCTAAAAAACAGGTGGAGGATGTTGTCAGTTTTTTTGAGGTTTGGAAAAACAGCGAAATTAAAGTTAAAGAAATTTGCGTGGTGGGTTTAGGTTATGTTGGTTTAACTTTAGCTTTGACCTATGCTGATGCCGGTTTTTATGTTGTTGGGATTGAAAGTCAAAAAGAAGTTTTTGATTTATTGACCAAAGGTCAGCCGCATTTTCATGAAGTTGGTATTGATTCTTTGCTTAAATATCATTTGAATAAAAATTTCGTGGTCAGAAATAAATTAACCACGGCGCCAAGCGATGTTTATTTTCTCTGTGTCGGCACACCGGTTGAAAAAAATAAAAAGCCGAATTTAGCTTATCTCAAAAAAGCGACTGAGCAAATCGGCGGAGTTTTAAAAGAAGGGGATTTGGTTGTTTTGCGCTCAACCGTGCCTTTGGGTTCAACCCGAAATTTTGTAATTCCGATTCTAGAAAAGCTTTCCGGGCTGAAAGCCGGCAAGGATTTTCACGTGGCTTTTGCCCCGGAACGAACCGCCGAAGGTAAAGCTTTGGAAGAATTGAAAACTTTGCCGCAAATTATCGGCGGAATTGATAAAGTCAGTGCTGAAATGGCCGGTAATTTGTTCAGTCTTTTAACCTCAACAATTGTCATGGTTGATTCATTGGAAGCGGCTGAATTGGTTAAATTGATCAATAATACTTATCGCGATATCACTTTTGGTTTTGCCAATGAATTGGCCTTGGTTTGTGATAAGTTAAAATTAGATACGGTCAAAGTAATTGAAGCGGCCAATAAAGGCTATGAGCGCAGTAATGTGCCTTTGCCCAGTCCGGGTGTTGGCGGCGCTTGCTTGGTTAAAGATCCCTACATTTTTATTGATTCTTTAAAGCCCTATGGCTATCAAATGAAATTTCCGGCTTTGGGTCGCCAAATTAACGAGCAAATGCCAAAGTTTGTTGCTGATAAAGTCTTTTCTTTTCTGGCCAAAAATAAAATTGACGAGCAAAAAGCCAAAATTTTTATCGTTGGTTTTGCTTTTAAGGGCCAACCGGAAACTTCCGATATTAGAAATTCAACCACTTTAGATTTACTTGATTTATTGAAACCAAAGCTAAAAAATATTTACGGTTTTGATCCGGTTGCTCAATCTAAGGATGTCAGGTTATATGGTGTAAAAACCGTTGATCCGGCCGATGGTTTTGACCAGGCTGATTGCGTGATTATCATGAACAATCATGACTCTTACGAAAATTGGCCAATTTATAAGTATTTAAAAAAAACCAATAAGCCCGCTTTGTTTTTAGACACCTGGCATTTGTTTTCCAAAGAGGTGGTGGAAAAAATCAAAGGTATTACTTACGACGGTTTAGGTATTGATTAAAAACAATCATGAAATACATTATCACTAACTTTGCTTATGGCTATGGGCCGTTTTTACGAACGACGGAATTAGCGATTGCGGTTAGTGATTTGTTGTCTAAAAAAATCGGTGAGAAAATCGGCGTGATCGTGCCTTGGGTTTACGGTCAAAAGCAAAAAGATATCATGCAAGAGCAATTCGCCGATTTGATTAAAACCCGAACGGATTTTTTGCTTTTGGATAAAAATTTAGGCAAACAGCTTGATTCGGTTTTTTACGGCCAAAAAAGTTACAGTCAAGCTTTGGCGTATTTAGTCAAAAATGGCAACGAGGTCAGAAAGAATGTTTGGCAATATTTTGATGATGGTTTGAGTACAGAAAATTTTTTGGGTCAAAAAGTTGAAATTAAAAAAAATGATATTTTGTTGGAAATTAACCGTAATTGTCGGATTGATTTTAATTTTGAATATTCTTATCAAGCCAGTTTTGCTTATGCTTCAGAAATTTTAATTCAAGCGCAAAAAGATAATATTAGTTTAATTGACAAAGAAATAATCAAACCAGCGATTGCTTGGTTTGCTCAAATTGAAAAAAAACAGCAAATTAATTTTATTGCCGAACCGGCAACCTTTTTTTATTTGGGTGCTAGCCGGAAAAAACTTTACCAAACCGAGCAAAGAACGCCGCCGAATTTAACTTTACCCAAAAGACTAGAGGCAAAAATTGAAAAGGGAATTTACGTAACTGTTACTGGTATTCCTGGATTAGATCGGTTATTTGCCGAAGCGAAGAAAATTGGTTTAAAAATTTATACCAATCAGCCTAATATAATTGCCGGCAGCGAAAAAATTTCGCCGCAAATTTTAGGCAATAAAAATATTTTATTGCATTTTGCCCGCAGCGGCTGGGGTTCGATTTGGCTTTCGCAGTTTACCAATACGCCGTTTATCGCTCTGGTTTACGAAAAAAACGATGACCCAGAAATTTATTACAACAATTTATGTTTGGAAAAAACCGGTCTGGGTAAAATTTATTCGGGTCAACCTTTGGCTGAATTATTAAAATTTAAAGATCAATACGAAACCAAAGTTTCAGAAATTAATCAATATTTATTAGATCAATATAAAACTTTAGACGGTATTAGTTATACCGCCCAAAAAATTGCCAATCATTATTTAAATTCTAATTTGTTATAATTTTATGGGAAAAGAGATGATCATGGATACTGTTTTTCTCGGCGACAAAGACAACGACCAGTTAAATATTAAAATCAGGCTGGGTAATCTAATTGCTCAAGAACTGGCTCAACCAACTGCCGATTCGGCAAGACGTGATATTTTAACCGAAATTCATCAGGTTTTGAATTCAGACAAAACTACGAATAATATCAGTGAAAGGGAAAATTTTAAATTTTCAATTTCACCTCAGGAATTGCATTGGCTAGAAAAACATGATCAAACCAAATGGATTGAATATATTATTTATCGTTACAAATTCAAAATTTTTCCCAGTCAAAGAAAACTTTTGGATTTCCCTTTGTATCTATTGATTGAGCCAACCTCGGTTTGCAATTTAAACTGCGTCATGTGTTTTCAGGCCGATAAAACTTTTCGGACCAAAGAATTTATGGGTATGATGGATTGGGAATTATTCAAAAAAATTGCCGACGAGGCTAAACAAAATAATTGTCACGCGATCACTTTGGCTTCCCGAGGAGAGCCGACACTGCATCCGGATTTTGGGCGAATGCTTAAATATTTATTTGATCTGGGAATTTTGGATGTAAAAATCAATACCAACGCAACCAGGCTGACTGATTCGATTATTCACGATATTTTGGCTGCCCAGGTTAGCGAATGTGTTTTTTCGGTTGATGCAGCGACTAAAGAGACTTATGAAGAGATTAGAGTCGGTGGTAAATTTGAAGAAGTAGTAGCCAATGTTAAACGGTTTAAAGAGATTAGGGAAAAACATTATCCCAATTCACCAACCGTAACGCGAATTGCCGGAGTGAAAATTCGGCCGGATCAGGATGAAAAACAAATGTCTGAATTTTGGTCGGCGTTGGTTGATGAAGTGGTGATTAAATCAGCCGCCCCGCGCTGGGATACTTATAATAATGAGGCGGTCGGATTGACTGATCCTTGCAGCCGACTTTGGCGGCAAATGTATGTTTGGTATGACGGTAAAGTTAATCCGTGTGATTTTGACTACAAATCGTATTTAAGTGTCGGTGATGTTAACAATAATTCAATTAAAGAAATTTGGCTGGGTGAAAAATTTAGCCAATTGCGCCATGATCATCTAAATCAGGCGAGAAACAAGTATGTGCCTTGTGATCGCTGTCCTTTAGTTTAAATTATTATGACTAAAAAAATTTCTGTTGCCGTTGTCGGTAAATCCGGCCAGGCGGCTAAAATAATATCAGCCGTCAAAAAATTTGAAAATGTTAATTTGCAATGGGTTTATTATCCTAAAAAAATTCAGCCAAACGATTTGCCTTTAACCGATGATTTTAACAATATTATCGAGTGCGATGCGGTAATTATTGCTAGCCCGACTTATACTCATGCCGATTATTTAGATAAACTAAAAAATTTCAAAGGCTATATTCTAGTTGAAAAACCGGCAGTCTCAACTTCAAAGGAATTAAGTCAGATTGAAAAATTTCCGGATGAATGGAAAAAGAGATTAAAAGTAAATTTTAATTTTCAATATTCAAAAATCGCCAGTTTAATCGGGGAATTGGTTAATCGGCCTGAATTGGGCACGCCTATTACCTTAAATATTTATACCAGCCATGGTTTGGCGTTTAGTGACAAATATAAAGGTTCTTGGCGCAGCGATTTGAAATATTCTTTTGGTGTTTTGGAGCTCGTTGGTGTTCATTATCTTAATTTTGCCATTAGTTTATTTGGTCCGATTAAAAATTATCAAGCTAATTTGCAATGGAATGCCAGCCAAAATAATAATTTGCCGCCCGATACGGTTTTTTTAAGTTTGGTGATGGAAAAATCAGCAACTGTCAATCTTTTCCACAGTTATGCCGGTCCACAACTTAATAAAATTTTATTGATTGGCACCAACGGTTATTTTGAGTATGATGGTAAAACCGCCAATTTATATTCGCCACGTGAGTCATATGACAGTCAAGGCAGATTTATTAGCCCGCCGGTTTTGGAAAAATACGATTTAGATTGGAGTTTAGCGTGGCAAGAAAGTCTTGATAATTCTTTGGCTGATTTTTTTAAAGTGGTTGAAAGCCAGAGTGAATTTTCCTTGAGTCAATTGGAAAATGCTTTTTTGGCTGCGAAGCCGATTTTTGAACTGAGAGAAAAAACTAAATAAATTATTAAATATTATTTTATTATGCCAAAAATAATTGTTGAGATTTGTCAAAATTTTAAAGGGGACAAAAAAATTCTCAAAGAAATGATTTATCAGGCCAAAGCTTCTGGCGCTGATATTGCCAAAGTTCAATCTTATTTGTCGTCCGAACTAACACCCAGGCCGGAATTTGAAACCGAAAATCCAAGTGGGATTGTTCGGCCATATCAAGTCGAGTTTGACCGTTTAAAGTCAGCTGATTTAAGCGACGAAGATATGGCTTGGTTTGTTGCTGAATGTCGTAAAGTTGGTATTGAACCAATGACTACGATTTTTACCCGCCAGCGCATTCCTTATTTATCAACTCTTGATTGGTCACAAGTTAAAGTGGCTAGTTACGATTGTGCCAGTTATCCGATGATTTTAGAGCTCAAAGAAAAATTCAAACATCTTTATATTTCAACCGGCGCCACTTATGACGCTGAGATTGAAAAAACCGCCAAACTTTTGGCCGGAAAAAGTTTTAGTTTTATTCATTGCGTGACAATTTATCCAACGCCTTTGGCTGAACTTAATTTGGCGCGAATGCAGTGGCTTTCCCAATTTACCCCTTCGGTTGGATTTTCGGATCATTCTTTAGTTTCTCGCGATGGGATTTTAGCTTCACTTTCGGCTTTGGCTTTGGGTGCGGATGTAATTGAAAGACATTTTACAATTTTAGATCCAAGTGAAAGCAAAGACGGTCCGGTTTCCATTAATCCGGCTCAGCTTAAAGAATTAGCCGATTGGGCCAAAAAACCAAAAGTCGAAATTTTGGAATATGTCAAAAAAAATGTTGATAATTGGCAGCAGGTGATCGGTCAGCCGACGCGGGAAATGAGCCAAGCTGAAATTAATAATCGCGCTTATTACCGTGGCCGGTTTGCCTCAAAAGTAGGGGATGAATGGATTTATAATTGGCAAGATAAAAAAGTTTTCTAATTTGAGATTTATTAGTATTAAGTATGATATATTTGCTTTGGCTAGTGGTTTTTAACTCCATTAAAGGTTTTAAGCAATAAGTTTTTTGGTGTATTAAAAATTTAAATAATAAAAATTCCCCTCACCCGGTCCCGATAAATCGGGCCCACCCTCTCCCCATTGAAATGGGGGCGAGGGTAAATTATCTGTAAATTTGAATTAAAAAAAGAAGCGGGTTCACCAAAAGTGATCCCGCTTTGAGTTCAAGGTGCAACTATTCGCCAAGCAGGCGCTTGATTTCGGCAACGACTCGGTCGGTGGCGCCGCCGTCGTTTTTGTAGTGTTCGCGCTGTCGGGCGATAAACCCTTGTCGCACCGGCCCGTCCAGTAACGAGCAGATACTAGCATTGCTGCTCACGAAACTGATTAGGCCAACTGCGCCGTTTTGACAACACGGCAGAGCCTTTAGTCCCCGGCTGAGTAGGTACTGACGGCTTTGCGGTCCCATCAGGGCCACTGCCGGTACACCTAGCAAGCAGGCACTCAGCAGCTCCGTACTGCTGGGGCTGGTAACCACATCGCTGGCGCAAACCAGGGCGGTCGGGTCCACCCTCGCATCTCGATAGGTTGGAAACGGCGCTTTGGCCGGATTGGTATACCAGGCCGAAAACATCGCTTTAAGCCCGGGCGTCAGGGTTTCGTCCTTGGGATGCAACATGGGCACAAAGATCGCTTGCGCCCGGACCAGATCCGGCACCAGCAAAGCCAACGACTCAAACACGCGGGCCGGCAAATCGGCTTCATAGCCCGGGCCAAAGTAAGTCACCAGCTTGGCATCTTCGGTGACGCCCATCGCTTCGCGGACGCGTTGGCGAATCTTGGCAACGTCCCAGCTTACCAGCCGATCAAAGGCTGGGTTGCCGGTTGGGATTACTTTCGTGCCCTTGTAGCGGGCGCCGCCGGCGTCCAGAGTCAACAAGACATCCGGACGAAGGCCCTTAAGACTCGGCACGCTTTCCGTGCCCCAAAAGTCTTGGAGCCAGATTGTCGGGACGCCAGCCTCTTTGGCCTTTTGGGTCAAATTGATCTGGGCTCCGTTTGCTGTAGCCGAAGTGCCACAGACGACCAAGGCCGGCGGCCGCTGAGTAGAAAGCGAATCCATCTGGGCGAGGACAAAACTGACCTCGGCTTTTACAAGCGTCTCTTTACCCTTGCCGTTTTGGTCGGCAAGAACAAGGATATTGTGGCCTTCTTGCCGGAGTCGTTTGATCACCGGAATTAAGGCATTGGCGCTACCGATATCGCCGACAACAAACAGTATTCTCTTTTCTTCCGTTCCCACGCGAGTTCTCCTTCTATTTTGTAAACATCCTGTGTGCCCTGTGCATCACAGATCATTCAAACCTCCAACATCAGCAAACGCAGTTTGTGACCCTACATATTAGTATATAATTGCAGTTTTGTCAAGGTTGATTTTAGACCAATTTTTGTGTTATGATTAAAAAGTATCTAAGAGGTATTTTTTTCATTTTATGACCAAAAAATTAAAAATTTTAGCCGTGATTCCGGCCCGCGGCGGTTCGCAAAGTATCAAAAAAAAGAACATCAAAAAATTGGGTCGCCACCCGCTTTTAGCTTATACTGTTTTTCAAGCTAAAAAAAGCAAATTATTGACTGACGTTGTAGTTTCTTCTGATGACTTACAAATTATCAATATTGCAAAAAAATACGGTGCCCAAGCGCCTTTTGTCCGGCCGAAAAATTTAGCGACCAGCAAAGCTTTGGCTGTGCCGACAATTCAACACGCTGTTTCTTTTATGGAAAACAAATCCGGCCAAAAATATGATTATGTTTTAATGTTGCAGCCGACCTGTCCATTTACTTTGGCTTTAGATGTTGACGGTGCAATAAAAAAATTAATCAAAACCAAAGCCGACTCGGTAATTTCAGTGGTTGAAGTCGGACCGGTTCATCCGTGGCGAATGAAAAAAATTGTTGGTGATCATTTAGTTGATTATTCAGCCGAAGCGATTGAAAACATGCCCCGGCAAAATTTACCAAAAATTTATATCAGAAGCGGTGATGTCTATGCGACCAAAAGAGATGTTTTAATGAAGCAAAATACTTTTAAAGGTAAAGACAGCCGGCCGTTTATTATTCCTTTAGAGCGGGCGATGAATATTGACAGTATTTCTGATTTTTGGCTGGCTGAAAAAATGCTTGAAAATCATCAAACAATTAAAAAAGCATTTAAAGGTTTATTATGAAATTAAAAATTTTAAATTTGGATTATAAAAATTATTCTCAATCGGCGCAAAAAATTTTAAAGCAGATTGGCTTGGTCACTAATAAAATTTTATCTGCCAACCAACTGGCTAAAGAAATTGGCGAGTATGATATTTTAATTGTTGATGTAATTACGCCGGTTGGCAAAGAAATTATTACCCAGGCTAAAAAATTAAAAATTATCGCAACAGCTGCCACCGGTACTGATCACATTGATATTTTGGCTGCTCAAAAACAGGGGATTAAAATCGTCAGTTTAAAAGGCCAAACCGATTTTTTAAAAACCGTTCCGGCAACAGCCGAACTGACAATGGGTTTGCTTTTGGCTTTAACTCGGCAAATTCCTTGGGCTTTTGATTCGGTTAGAAAAAATCAATGGCTCAGGCCTGAGTTTAAAGGCGTTGATTTAATGGGAAAAACTATTGGTCTTGTCGGTTTTGGCCGTTTAGGCAAAATAGTCGCCGGCTACGCCAAAGCTTTTGGTCTAAAAGTAATTGCTTTTGATCCATACGTTAAACTGGCTGAATTTAAAAAAGCAGGCATAAAAAAAGTCAGTCTGAAAACATTATTACAATCAGCCGATATTATTTCTTTGCATATTAATTTGACGCCCCAAAATTTTAATTTTATTTCCGGTTCGGAATTTAAACTGATGAAAAAATCTGTTTTTTTTATTAATACGGCCCGCGGCCAATTGGTTGACGAAAAAGCTTTGCTTTTTGCTTTGAAAAATAAAAAATTGGCCGGTGCGGCGCTGGATGTTTTAGCCAATGAAAACGAAAGTGGCACAAATAATAAAAATCCGTTGATTAATTACGCCAAACAAAATAAAAATTTAATCATTACGCCTCATATTGGGGGAATGACAGTTGATTCAGCCGATAAAGCCAGAATTTTTATTGCTCAAGAAATTAAACAAGTAACAAAAAATTAATTATGAGAGTTTGTTTTATTACCAACCGTTTAGTTTTAACTGATGGTTCGGGCCGATGTTCGGTTTCAGTTATTCAAGAATTGCAAAAAAAAGGAATTGAGGTCATTGCTTTATCAAGTGTTGGTTCGCCTAAAAGCGATTTGATCAACGTTAAAGAATATAAAATTTTAAGATCATTAAAAAATTATCAAGCCAAATGGTTTTTTTTAATTTTGGATTATATTAAGACTTTGAGTATCGCTTCACGCTGTGATATTATTCATTGCGAAATTGAACCGTTTGCGCCATTGGCTTATTTGTTGGCTAAAACTTTAAATAAGCCGTATTTTGTTTTGGTTTATGGCACGTTTTCAATCAAGCCGCTTAAAACTTGGTATCTCAAACATATTTATTATCAGGCTTACGCTAATGCCACTAAAGTTTTTTCGATTAGCTACTATACTCAGGAAAGATTTTTGAAAGAAGTGCCGGTAGCTGATGTGGAAATGATTAGTCGGGGAGTTGATTTGGAAAAGTTTGAAAATTTTTCTGGTGAGAGGCAAAAAAGCAATGAACAAAAAATAATTTTAAGTGTTGGTATTGTCAAGCGGCGAAAGGGCTATCATATTTCAATTCCGGCTGTTGGGCTGGTGGCCAAAAAATATCCTGATCTTGAATATCTTATTATCGGGCTTAGGTCAAATGATGAATATTTTTTGGAACTTCAGCAATTGATTAAAGATAATAATTTAGAAAAAAAAGTTAAGTTTTTGCAGGATTTGACCGATGAAGAATTGATCAAATTGTATTACCGGGCCAATTTATTTTTATTAACTTCGGTTAATGTCAAAGATCGATTTGAGGGTTTGGGTATGGTTCATTTGGAGGCTAATGCCGCCGGTTTGCCCGCAATTGGCACTTATGACTGTGGAGCCCAAGATGCCATTAAAAACGGCTATAACGGCCTTTTAGTGCCTCAAAACGACATTGTGGCAACCTCTGAGGCGATTTTGAAGCTTTTGGACAATCCGGCTTTAGCCCAGCAGCTTGGCCAAAACGGTAAAGAACTAGTTAAAGCATTAACCTGGGAAAAAGTGGTTGAAAAAATTATTAGAAATTATGAATTGGTTTTACCAAAAAATTAATACTTTCAAAAAAAGTAGATTTGTCAAAGATATAATCAGACTTCAGTCTGGTTCAATTATTTCTCGTTTAATCTCGGTTGCCAGCGCTATTATCATTGCCAGAGTTTTGGGTGCGACCGAATACGGTTTGTATTCTTTGATTTTTGGTTTTGTCTCGATGGCAACCACTTTTATGGGAGTTGAAGGCGGCAGTGTGGTTTTAGTTTTGTTGCCTCAGGCATTTGCCAAAAAAGACCGGCAGGAAGTAAATAATATAATTTCTTATTTTATTAAAGTAAATTTATTGACGGCTTTAATCGTCGGCTTGATTATTGTTATTTTGGCGCCGTTTATTTCAGATTGGCTTTATGGTAACTATGCCATCGGCAGTTTGGCCAGAATTATTATTGTTGGTACGATTTTAAGTTCTTTTTCGGAAGCTTTGACTTTGTGTCTTCAGGCCATTAGAAAAATAAAATATTTTGTCATTATCGACACGCTTAATAATTTTTTAGCGGTAATTGTCCCTTTGGCTTTAGTTTTTAAATTTGGTTTGATTGGTATTGTCTGGGGAAACTTTTTTAATAATTTTTTATTTTTTATCATTGCCATAATTATTTATGGCCTGTGGACCAAGCGTAATCCGATTTTACCCAAGTATCATGAAATTTTTTCCGGTGTATTTAAAGTTAAAATTAAAAAGTATTTTACTTTCGGTTTTTCAATGCTGGTTGATAAAAAAATCGTAGCGTTTTCTTCGTCATTACCCTTAATGATTTTAGGTATGTTTGTGCCGCCGGCGGTAGTTGGTTATTTTAAAATCGCTCAAAAGTATGTTGGTCTAATCGGTGTTTTAACTAAACCGATTGCCAGTCTTTTAATGGTTCAGCTGCCGAAATCTTTAGTCGACGGCGCTTATGTCTTTAAGAAAAATTTTGAAAAAGTTTCATTTTATACGCCAATTTTAAGTCTGCCTTTTATTGCTGTGGCGGTGATTTTTGCCAAACTTTTGGTGACGGTTTTTTATGGCACCCAATATTTGCCGGTGGTGCCGTTAATTTATTGGTTGGCACCGGTGCCAATTATTACCGGTTTTGGTATTGGTTTGGGTGCCGCTTTCAGGGTTTTAAATAATGTTAAAACCAGCATTATTACCAATTCCTTGGTTATAATTTTAGGCTTGCCGATAATGTATTATTTGATTAAATTTTATGGCGTTAATGGCGCCATTGCTGTCAGCTTGCTTAAAGCGATCATTCCCACGGCAATTTTATTGTTTTACATTCGAAGTTATTTAACCAAAATGGTAAAAAAAGAAAATAGTCTTTGATTTTTACCGTAAAATTTTGAATCGTTAATGACTACTGCCAGTTTAGAATTAATCAATGGGTCAAAATATAAAGGTATCTCTTTTGGCTTTGATAAAAATGTCTTTGGCGAGCTGGTATTTAATACCGGCATGGTTGGTTATCCGGAAGCTTTGACTGATCCGTCGTATGCTGGTCAAATTTTGATTTTAACTTATCCTTTGATTGGCAATTACGGTGTGCCGCCAAAAATAAAAGAAGCCGGTCTTAATAAATATTTTGAGTCAGAAAAAATTCAAGTTAGTGGCTTGATTGTTAGCGAGTATTCTTTTTATTATAGTCATTGGCAAGCCAAACAATCGTTAAGTCAATGGCTAAAAGCGGAAAAAATTCCCGCTCTTTTTGATATTGATACGCGGCAATTAACCAAAGAGCTAAGAAGTTTTGGTACCATGTCTGGACAAATTATTTTTGGTAATAAAAAAAGTAAATTTTTGGTCCGGCCAAAACCGGAAAATTTGGTTAAAAAAGTTTCAATTCAAAAACCGATAATTTATCAAGCCGGTAAAAAAAAGATTATGCTGCTTGACTGCGGGGTTAAAAATAGTATTATCAGAAATTTATTGGCCAGAAATTTGACGGTAATTCGAGTTCCTTGGGATTATGATTTTTTAAACACCAAATATCAATTTGACGGTTTGGTTTTGTCCAATGGTCCGGGTGATCCAAATGATTGTGATTTATTGATTGGTAGATTAAAACAATTTTTAAAATTAAAAAAACCGATTTTGGGAATTTGTTTGGGCAACCAAATTTTAGCCTTGGCGGCTGGCGGCAGCACCTACAAATTAAAATATGGCCATCGCTGCCAAAATCAGCCCTGCCTTAACCTTTTAAACCAACGTTGCTACATCACCTCGCAAAACCATGGTTATGCGATTAAATCCGGTTCTTTGTCTAAACCGTGGCTGACTTGGTTGATAAATGCCAATGATAAAACCATTGAAGGGATTAAGCACAAAGATAATCCATTTTTAGGCGTTCAATTTCATCCGGAAGCCAATCCCGGGCCGACTGACACCAATTTTATTTTTGATGATTTTTTGAATTTATTAAAATGAAAAAAGATAAAATAAAAAAAGTTTTAATTTTGGGTTCCGGCGCGCTAAAAATCGGTGAGGCCGGTGAATTTGATTATTCCGGTTCTCAGGCGATCAAAGCTTTTAAAGAGTTGGGGATTAAGGTTGTTTTAATCAATCCAAATATTGCCACAATCCAAACTTCGGATTATTTGGCCAATCGAGTTTATTTTTTACCGGTTAGTCCTGATTTTGTTTGCTCGGTAATTAAAAAAGAAAAGCCCGATGCCATTTTGCTTGGTTTTGGCGGACAAACCGCTTTGAATTGCGGCGTGGCTTTGGCTGAAAGCGGAGTATTAAAAAAATACAAAGTTAAAGTTTTAGGCACTTCAATCAAAACAATCAAAGCCACTGAGGACCGAGCCGAATTTGCCAAAATTATCAAAAAAATCGGTTTAAAATGTCCTAACAGTCAAGCCGTGTACTCGGTTACTACCGCTCAAAAAGCCGCAAAAAAAATCGGCTTTCCCATAATAATTCGCAGTGCCTATTCCCTTGGCGGTAAAGGTTCGGGTGTAGTCAGAAATGATTTACAGCTAAAAGAATTGGCTAAAAAAAGCTTGGCTTTTTCCAAACAGATTTTGGTCGAAGAGTATTTGGATCAATGGAAGGAGATTGAATATGAGGTGATGCGAGATCAATTTGATAATTGTATCACGGTTTGCAATATGGAAAATTTTGATCCGATGGGAATTCATACCGGCGAAAGTATTGTGGTTGCTCCATCACAAACTTTGGATAATTATCAATATCATTTACTTCGGCAAGTGGCGATTAAAATAATTCGTTATCTTGGTATAGTCGGGGAGTGTAATATTCAATTTGCCTTGGATCCAAAATCAAATGAATATAGAATTATTGAAGTTAACGCTCGGCTTTCGCGTAGCTCGGCCTTAGCGTCAAAAGTTACCGGTTACCCGATTGCTTTTATTGCGGCGAAATTAGCCGCTGGTTGCAATTTGTCCAAACTAAACAATTCAATTACCAAAAGTACGACGGCTTGTTTTGAGCCGGCACTGGATTATGTTGCTGTAAAAATTCCGCGCTGGGATTTAAAAAAATTCAAACAAGTCAGCCCATTGATCGGTTCGGAAATGAAATCGGTTGGTGAAGTGATGGCAATTGGCCGCAAATTTGAAGAAGCATTACAAAAAGCCATTCGGATGCTTAATATTGGCGCTGATGGTTTAGAGAGTAGTCTTAGCCAGACTGATAAAATTAGCAATCCAACACCCCAAAGAATTTTTTCAATTGCCCAAGCTTTGTTTTTGGGAAAAAAAATTGATCAAATCCATAAATTGTCCGGAGTTGATTTGTGGTTTTTGGAAAAAATATTAAATATTGTAAAAATTGAAAAAAAATTAAAGACAAAAAAAATTAATGCCGATTTATTATTGACTGCAAAAAAATTTGGATTTTCCGATAAACAAATTGCCAAGTTTTCTGGTCAAAGCGAAGAAAAAATCAGAAGTTTGAGGATTAGAAATAAAATTACGCCTTTTGTTAAAAAAATTGATACTTTGGCCGCTGAATATCCAGCTCAAACTAATTATCTTTATTTAACTTACAATGCCGGTTTCGATGATTTAAATTTCAAAACTAAAAATCAAGTCATGGTTTTGGGTTCGGGTCCTTATTGCATCGGTTCATCGGTTGAATTTGATTGGTGCGCGGTTAATGCCGCCAAAACCTTGCGCCAGCTGGCTTACAAATCGGTAATGATTAATTGTAATCCGGAAACAGTTTCAACCGACTATGATGAATGCGACAAACTTTATTTTGAAGAATTGACTTTGGAGCGGGTATTGGATATTTATGACAAAGAAAATCCCAAAGGCATAATTATTTCTATGGGTGGTCAGATTCCAAATAATTTGGCGCTGGACTTGGAAAAAAACAAAGTTAAAATAATGGGCACCAAGGCTCAAAGTATTGATCGGGCGGAAAATCGTCATTATTTTTCCAAGTTAATTGATGAATTAAAAATTGATCAGCCGGCTTGGCAAGAATGTTTAAGTCTTGCTCAAGCAACTAACTTTGCCAAAACTGTTGGTTATCCGGTTTTAATCAGGCCTTCTTACGTTCTTTCCGGCGCGGCGATGAGTATTGCTTTCAATGGTGATGAGCTTAAAGCTTATTTACTAAAAGCAACTCAGGTTAACAAAAAACATCCGGTAGTAGTGACAAAATTTATTACAAAAGCCAATGAAATTGAATTTGACGGTGTGGCCCAAAATGGCCGGCTTCTAAACTGGGCAATCAGCGAACATATTGAAAATGCGGGTATTCATTCGGGTGATGCCACCATTGTTTTACCGGTGCAAAATTTAAGTTTTAAAGAAGAAAAGAGGATTACTGAGGCTAGCGCTAAAATTTGTCAAAAGTTAAAAATAACCGGTCCGTTTAACATTCAATTTTTGGTTAAAGACAAAGAAATCAAAGTCATTGAGTGTAATTTAAGGGCTTCAAGGACATTGCCATTTATCTCTAAAATTGCTAAAATAAACTTTGTAAATTTGGCCACTAAAGCGATTTTGGGGCGTAAAATTTTGGCTGTGAAAAAGCCCTTGGCCATTGATTATATTGGGGTAAAAGCCCCTCAATTTTCTTTTTCTCGTCTTGATGGTGCTGATCCGGTCACCGGCGTTGAAATGGCGTCAACGGGCGAAGTGGGCTGTTTGGGTGATACTTTTTTGGAAGCATTTTTAAAATCAATTTTAGCGGTTGGTTTTAGCCTGCCGCAAAAAAATATTTTAATCAGTCTTGGCGGTGAAAAAAATAAATCAGATTTTTTAGAATCAGCCGTTATTTTGAAAAATTTGGGATTTAATCTTTATACCACTTCAGAAACCAATAAATATTTTACCAGTCACGGTTTGGCAACAAAAAAGTTAGCCAAAGAAAATGACAGTAAATTGCCCAAGATCAAAGATTATTTTGAAAAAAGAAAAATTGAACTGATGATTAATGTCACCGACGAGGAATTTGTTAATAAAATCAAAGGTGACTATGAAATCAGAAGAAAGGCAATTGACTATAATATTGGTTTAATAACTAATATTGAGCTAGCCAAAACTTTTATTCAAGCGATTGCCAAGTTAAAAATTAATGATTTAAAAATTAAAGCTTGGGACGAGTATATTTAAAATTAATTTGGATTTAAAATGATTATTTTAGGAATACATCTTGCCACTCATGATACCGGCGCTGCCATTATTAAAGACGGTAAGATATTAGCCGTGGTTAATGAAGAGCGCTTGTCGAGAATAAAAATGGACGGCAACACGCCTTATCGTTCAATTAAAGAAGTCATGAGCTTGGCCGGTGTCACAAAAAAAGAAATTGATGTTTTGGCCTTTTCGGATATGCCGCTTGGTTTGAAACGGCATTTTTATTTTTTTTGGCAACAAAATCAAAGAGTTTGGTATACCAAATTTAAATATTTAAAATCATTTTTAAGCAAACAAAGTTTTAGTAAAAGTCGCTTGTTAAAACAAACCGGTGTCGGCAGTTTGAAAAAATCATGGCAAAGCAGTCAAGCGATTAAAAGGATTATTAAAGATTTCAAGTCAAAAGGATTTTTGGGCAAAGTTGAATTTGTGGCTCACGATTTAGCTCACGCCGCTTCAGCTTATTACACCAGTGGTTTGCCAGATTCGTTTGTGGCTATTGTCGAAGGCGCCAGCTTTACTAATACTTGTAGTTTTTGGCAGCCAACAAAAAATGGTTTAAAAAAAGTATATTCTGTACCTTTGCCGCATAGTCCTGGCAGATATTATGAAGTTGTGACTTTAATTTTAGGTTTTCATCCCAAAAAACACGGTGGCAAAATTACCGGATTAGCCGGGTTTGGCGATCCTAAGAAATGCTATGATCAAGTTAAAGAATTGCTCTATATTGAAGATGGCAAGATGAAAGTCAGTCCCAAACTTTACGAATTGCATGACCAATATTTTTTAGGCGGTAAAAAAATTCCTGCCATGTTTGAAGGATTTTCCAAACAAGACGTAGCTGCGGCTTTTCAAAAAAGATTAGAAGAAGTAGTGATTGAACAGCTTGAAATATTGGCTAAAAATTACTCAATCAAGCATTTGGCTCTATCCGGCGGCGTTTTTGCCAATGTCAAACTTAATATGGAAATTGCCAAATTGCCGCTGGTGGAAAAAATATTTATTCATCCGGGCATGGGCGATGTCGGTCAAGCCTTAGGCGCGGCCTTGCAGGTTTATGCTCAGGCCGACAAATCATTTAAACCATTTCATTTAAAAGATGTTTATTTTGGACCGGAGTATAGTAATGAATTAATTGAAGCTAGTTTAAAAACGGCGGGAATTAAATATCAAAAAGTGGCTGATATTGCCAAGCAAGTCGGTTTACTTTTGTCTCAAAATAAGGTGGTCGGATTTTTTCAGGGCAGGATGGAATACGGACCAAGAGCTTTGGGCAATCGATCGATTATGTATCCGGCGACTGATAAAAAAGTCAATGAATGGCTTAATCAACAATTGAATCGAACCGAGTTTATGCCTTTTGCGCCGGTGACTTTAGCCGAAAGAGCAGGTGATTGCTATAAAGAACTTGAAAAATGCAGCTATACGGCCAAATTTATGACCATTGCCGTGCCGGTGACTGAATACATGAAAAATAATATGCCGGCGGCCGTTCATGTTGATGATACGGCCAGGCCCCAGTTAATTGATGAGCAGACTAATCTTTTGTATTACAACGCGATTAAAGAGTATGAAAGGCTGACTGGTTTACCCAGTGTTATTAATACCAGTTTTAATATGCATGAAGAGCCAATTGTTTGCCTGCCTCAAGAGGCAATCAGTGCTTATCAAGCAAGCAATTTGGATGCTTTAGCGATCGGTGATTATTTGGTTTTGAAATAATTTTTTATGAGAGTTGTAATAGTCACAAACTTTTTTTCCAAAAATAGCGGCGGCGGCGGACTGGTTGCTTATAGTCAGGCTTTGGAATTGAAAAAAAATGGCTTTGAAGTTTTTATTTTTACTACGACCTTTGAAGAAAAAATCGGTTGGCAAAGTATCGATGGAATAGAAATATATAAAATTAAAGCCAAAAAATTTAGAAAAATTACCAAATCTTACATTTGTCTGTTTAATCCAAAGGTTAACAAAGAGTTTAAAAATTTTTTAAAAACCGCTCAGCCGCAGATTATTCATTTTCATTCGATTACCGCTCAAATACCGTTTTCAGCCATTAAAGTCGCCAAATCTTTTAATCACTCGGTAAAAATATTTTTTACGGCCCACGACGTGATGACTTTTCATTACGGTAAATTAATGGAATTTATTGATCAAAATAATTTTTTAATTCCAAAAAAATTTAATTATCGGATAAATTTTTGGCAGCAGCTGAAAAGATACAAAAAAGCCTACAATCCTTTCAGGCGATTGAAAATTAGACATTATTTAAAACTAGTAGATAAAATTTTTGCCGTAAGTAATTCGCTGCAATCAGCTCTGAACCAAAATGGAATCGAAAATGTTGAAGTTGTTTATAATGGCATTGATTTAAGCGATTGGAATCTGGAAGATAAAATGGTTGAGAAATTTAGACAAGATTATGGTTTAGCTGATAAAAAAATTATTTTTTTTGGCGGCCGGTCAAGCGCTTTGAAAGGTGGAGAAAAAATTATTCAAGCAATGGCTGAAGTGAAAAAAATTATACCTAATGCCGCCTTAATGATGGCCGGCAACAAAGATAAATACTATAATAATTTGTCGGAGTTGGCTTTGAAACTTAAAGTTGAAGTTGTTTTAACCGGCTGGTTAAAAGGTGATGAGTTAAAAGCGGCTTATTTTTGTAGTGATATTATTGTTACGCCGTCAATTTGTCTGGATACCTTCAATCAAATGAATATTGAGGCCATGGCTGCCAGAAAGCCGGTGGTGGGCACTTGTTTTGGCGGTACACCAGAAATTGTCGTTGATCAAAAAAACGGTTACATTGTCAATCCTTTAAATGTAAATATGATGGCAGAAAAAATTATTGATTTGCTGAATAATCCGGATAAAGCCAAAAATTTCGGTGAGGCCGGCTACGAAAGAGTAAAAGAAAAATTTTTATTAAGTCGTCAAACTCAAGAAATTTTAAAATATTATAACAATTTTTTACAAAATCATGACTAGCCATAAAGTTATTGTGGTTATGCCCGCTTATAATGCGGAAAAAACTTTGGAAAAAACCTTTGAGGATATTCCTAAAGACAGCGTCAACGAAATTATCCTCGTAGATGATGGTAGCAAAGATAAAACCCCGCAAATCGCGCAGAATTTAGGTATTACTACGATAATTCATTCCCAAAACAAAGGTTATGGCGCCAATCAAAAAACCTGTTATGACGCCGCTTTAGCTAAAAATGCCGATATTATAGTAATGATTCATCCTGATTATCAATATGATCCACGAGTAATTCCGTTTGCAGTTGGCTTTTTAACCAGCAATATTTGTGATGTGATTATCGGTTCAAGAATCAGGTCGCGCCAAGAAACACTTAAGGGTGGTATGCCAATTTACAAATATATCAGCAATCGTTTTTTGACGGCAATTGAAAATATCGCTTTGGGCCAAAATCTTGGAGATTTTCATTCCGGATTCAGAGTCTACAAAAGGGAAGTTTTGGAAAAAATCAATTACCATAATAATTCCGATGATTTTATTTTTGATACGGAGTTTTTGGCTCAGGCAGTTTTTTGCGGCTATCGAATTGGTGATATCCCGATTCCGACGCGTTATTTTGCCGATGCTTCATCGATTAATTTTCAGAGATCCCTAAAGTACGGCTTGGAAACTGTAATTGTAATGTTCAAATATTCATTACAAAAGGCGAAAATATTTAAATTTAAATTGTTTAAAATTAAAAACCAAACTGACTAATGGCGAATTTTTTACCCTTAAAAAATTATATATTTTATTGTGTTGATAAACTGATTGATCAAAACAGCGTCCAGCCTGATTTTTTAGACGTTGGCTGCGGTATCGGTGATTTGAGCAACCATTTAGGTTTAAAGGGTTGGTCGGGAAAGGCGATTGATTTTTCGGCTCAAGCTTTCAGTCAAGCCCAAAAAAATTTAGAAAAATTCGAAAGTATTAAAGTTGAACATAAAACTTTATTTGAGGAAAACGGGATTTATAATTCCATTTTTTTATTGGATGTCTTGGAGCATATCAAAGATGACAAGGCGGCGTTAGAAAAGATTTCTAGTCTATTGGCACCAGGCGGACAGGTGATTATGGTTGTGCCTAGCAACCCAAGAGAATGGCGCTGGGATGATGATTTTTATGGGCACTACCGAAGATATACTGCAGACGAGATAAACAAAAAAATGACCCAGGTGGGTCTTAAGCCTTTGGTTATATGGGATATAACTTATCCTTTATTTTGGTTTTTGCGGCGCTTATACACTAAAATTATAAAATCAAAAAATAGTGATAAAAGCCAAATTGATAAAACTTCAAATAGTTCACTGGCTAACGCCTGGGGCTTTTCCAAATTATCTGATTTTTTCTCTCAGGGGTTATTTGTTTGGCGGTTAATTTATAAAATTCAATTTATTTTTTTTCGTCATAAAATCAATAACGGACATGAAATCATAATTTTAGCGCAAAAGCCAAAGCATTGATATTTTATTCGTTTAAATAATATTTAACTTCAAATAAGTCGCCGCCGGTATTTTTAAAAACCGGTTTTATATTATCTGGTATTTCCTCTGGTAGCCAAAATCGATAGTATTTACCGTCGATTTTTTCCGGATTGCCCGCCCAAATAACCCATTTGACATTATATTTTTTAATAAATTCCTGTACACCCTTGTCGTTAGTGAATGGAAAAATTACCACCGGTCTTTCGGTAAAATAAGAAACTTCGT
>JBAYJS010000019.1:0-21625 GCA_041664985.1 Candidatus Buchananbacteria bacterium
AATCACCAATTCGGCCTGAGTGGTTTTTTTATTTTTTACAGCAATCGCTAATTTTTTGGCTTGGGCCACTGAAAGTTTCATTTTCCAGTTGGCAATAATAATGGGTTTTTGTGTTGACATATTTTTAAGCCAAAAAAATTAAAATAACATTATCAATTATAGCACAGGCGCAATAATTTACAATTTTACCATTGATAGTTGTCTAAAACCCAGTCAACCAAGCCTTTAGTTTCCTGCCAGCGATTGGGCAAATTATCAATTCCCATCAAAACCAAAGTCAAACTGCCGATATCTTTCTTTTCCAAACGCAACAGCAAGCAATACCCCGCTTCGTCCAAATGGCCGGTTTTGGCGCCAATAATTTTATAATCACCCTTGTTAAGATAACTATCAAGTAATTTATCCGTATTAACCGCTCGGCCGACTCTTTGATTATTTAAAACTTCAAATTTATAATCCAAAGCCTTGGTCGCTTCGGCAATTTCTGGCCGAGCAAAAGCGGCGTTAGCCAGCTTCACTAAATCGCCAGCCGAGGAAACATTTTTGGGATTAAGCCCTGATGGATCCAAAAAATAGCTGTCTGACATTTTCAGCTCAGCAGCTTTTTTATTCATTGCAGCTGAAAAATCAGAAAAACCCGAGATTCTGGCCAAAGCAATCGCCGCTTCATTGGAAGAAGCCACCAGCATTGCATTGAATAAATCTTTAACCGTCACTTCTTCACCTTCAAAAAAATAAACCATTCCCCCTTCGCGCTCGTCTTCTTTGGTTATTTTTACCACCTGGCTCCAATCCGGCTTAGTATCTAAAATCACCAAAGCTGTCATTAATTTGCTGATGCTGGCAATTGGCAAAACCGCCGATTGGTTTTTGCTGTACAAAGTAGAGCCGGATGCATCGTCAACTACCAAAATACTTTTGGCCACGGTTTTTAAACCTAAACTTTTATTATTAATCCTTTGCGGGCCGGTAATTTTTTTAGTAATTGCCAAACTGGGAAAAGAAAAATCAGCTGATCTTTGAATTAAAAAATTAAAGCCTGACGGCAAAAGCAGGCTGGCGATAATTAAAGTATTAATAAAATTTAGCATAGCAACAAATTCGGGAAAATTAAATTATGACTGCTCTAGTGCTGACATTTCGGGACTCAGAATTTTTTCCAAACTTTCATTGGAATTAAGCTTTTCAAAATCCGGCAATTCCGACTGTTGATTCAAACCTAAAAATTTCAAAAAATCAAAAGTGATATTATAGGTAGTTTGCATTTTCTTTTTATCTTCTTTGCTTTCGATCAAACCGCGCATCAATAGATTGCGCAAAATCACCACACAATTAACACCGCGAATTTGTTCCAGCTCGGCTCGGGAGACCGGCCCGCGATAAGCAATAATGGTTAAAGTTTCCAAAGACGCTTTGGTTAATTCGCCGGTGGTTTCTTCTTTGATAAAATCTTTAACTAATTTGGTGTTGTCAGCTGCTGTTACCATTTGAATTTGATCACCAATTTTTTGAATTGCTATTCCCTTTTCGGCTTGATTATAATCAGTAATCAGTTCATCAATTGCCACCTGGACTTTATCTTTTTCAGAATTAGTTAAGCTAATCAACCGCTTGACTGACAACGGCTGATTGGTGATAAAAAGTAAACTTTCAATTTTGGATTTTAGATTGGACATATAAATAAATTTTAACAAATTTAGCCAAGCTTCTCAATTAAAATATCTTCAAACACCTTATCTTGTCTAACTGAAACTACCCGCTGCTTAATCAGCTCCAAAAGCGCCAAAAAACTGACAATCACTTCGGTTTTATTTTCCGCTTCCCTCAAAATTTCACTGAAATTAGTTGTGGCCTGCTGATAAATTCTTTTTCTAATCTGACTGATTTTTTCTTGGATATTGATGGTTTTTCTAATTACTTCCGTTGGTAAGTTCAGAATCGGATCCAATCCCCTGATCACTTCCAAAAAGGTAGCAGCCAATTTGTCTTTGGTTAGTTTTGGCGGTGGGGAAAACTCAATTTCATTGCCGGTCAAAAGTTTTTGGCGCGAAAAAGAAAAATGTTTTTTGGCAACCATGGCCGTAATCACTTTGGAAGCTTCCAAATATTCTTTGTAGATTTTAAGCTGTTTGGTCAGCTCTTCGCCTTCCTCTTCTTCTCCCCAATCCAAAAACGGCAAAAGCGCGCGCGATTTAATCAAAAGCAACCGGGCGGCAACAACTAAAAAATCAGCCAGTTCGGCAGCCGGAATTTGCTCTTGAGCTGACTGATTTAAAATTTCAATATATTGCTCAGTCACTGAAGCCAGAGAAACTTTGGTGATTTCCAATTTTTGCTCTTCAATCAATTGCAGCAGCAAATCAAGCGGTCCTTCAAATTGTTCAATCTTAATTTTATGCACAAAAATGATAAATCCTAATCACTAAATCCTAAATCCTAAACAAATCACAATTTTCAAATTATATTATCAATTCCAAACGTTTAAAAAATTGGAGTTTACAATTTATTATTTGTTTAGGATTTGTAAATTCGGACTTAGAATTTAAAAAAATCTAAATTAGCTTTAATAATCCTATTTGCGTTTTGCCGCTTTCTTTTTACCTTTACTACTCTTCTTAACCTTTTTAGCCTTACTTTTTTTGGCTGGTTTTTTCTTTTTAGCGGTTTTGGCTTGCAATTTATAACCACCCATTTTGGCAAAATCCGCCAATTTGGCTTGCTCCAAATCAATAAAATCTTTGGCCTTCATGCGAACCGAATCGGTGAAACTGCCGGCTGATAAAATTATATCTTTGGTTTTTAGCAAACTTTTATCCACCCAAACTTCAACTTTATGCAAACCGCCAAAAGCCGTCATCGCACCGGGTTTGACTTTAAAAACTTTAATCATTACTTTTTCATCCGGAATTGAAACTTTTTTTGCTTGCAAGGATTTTTTAAGTTTGCCCAAATCAATTCGCATATGAGCCGGCACCACAGCAATAACATAAGCTTTGTCAGTGGCAATTAATAAGCTTTTGGCAATGTCTTTGAGCTCCTTGCGTAAAGTTTGAGCAGCGTCGTAAGCAGTGTAAACGGTTTTATGAGTTAGCTCTTCGTACTTAGCCATTTTTTTGTCCAAGTACTTTTTAGTTGTTTTAGGGATGGCCATAAATTTTTAAGTCAAGAAATTAATAAAAATTATTTTTAATTTCTTATTTTTTTATTTTGAACGGTAATCTTTGCTGAACCCCAAAAAATTCTTTAACGGTTTTTTTACCTTTGGGTGTCAGTTTAACTTGCGTGATATACCATTTGTGCGGCGTTTTCCAACCATAACCAATCACCAGTTCCTTGCCAATCAACCGTTCAACACTTTTGGTAATAATACTGGCAATATCTTTTTGGCTTGGCTTTTGATTTTTATTACTATAAAAATTTTCTAAAACGGTTTTTGAAATTGTTTTTTCTTTTGTCTGAGCGCATTGCTTTAGGATATATTTTTGCAAGGCCGACAATTTCATATTTTTACAGCAGCTTGAAATTATTAATTTCCAGGCCGAATTTGTAGCCTAAAAACTGAGCCGCTAGCCGGCAAAAAGCCATACGGTCGGTAAAGATTTCAAAATATTCCAGCGGCGCGGAAAACTTCGTATCAAGTTTTAATTTTAAAGTAATAATTTTATTTTTACCATCAACAATTAAATCATTGTCAATTACCGCATAATTAACCCGGTCATGAATATCGTCTTCCGGGTTGTTTTTTTTGATTTTTTGATTTCTAACCCGGGAACGATGAACATCGGATTTATCGGCTAAAATCAAAACTGCCGTCACGGCATCAACGATTTTTAATTCGTCCTTGTCATGGCTGACAATCGCTTGCATAATTGTAGAAACGTCATTGGTATCGTCAACTTCGTTTAAAAAAACTTGGGAAAACAAAAAACTGGCCCAATAATGATGCTGCGTCCGGCCTAAAAAATTACCCATATCATGACAATAGCCGGCAATCGCACACAATTCTTGGTCAGTGGCACTTAAATTAATTTTTTTGGCAATACTGCGCGAACGATCCGACACAATATTGATATGCCGAATACCGTGGTCAGTATAGCCTAAGGCATTTAAATATTTCTCGGTTTGATTGACAAAATTTTTAATTTTAAGATTTTTCTTAACTAAATCTAAGGTAAGTTTCATATTATAAAATTAGATTTATAAATATTAAATTAAAAATTTTTTATCACCCAAATTACCAACACCTAGTCAGCCATGGCCGTATCAAAGCCTTCCTCGGCTTTTATTCCTTCCGCTAAACGGATATTGGCTTCTTTGAGGGCTTTTTTACTGACAACATTTGGCGCGTCCATCATTAAATCACGACTGTCGCCGGTTTTGGGAAAAACAATCACTTCGCGAATATTTGGTTCGTTTTGCAAAATTGCCATCATCCGATCAATACCAGGCGCAATTCCGCCATGAGGCGGCGCACCATATTCAAAAGCTTCCAACATATGACCGAAACGATTTTCAATTTCTTTTTGACCAACGCCCAAAAGTTCAAAAACTTTTTGCTGGATTTCCCGGCGATGAATTCTGATTGAACCACCAGCAATTTCAAAACCGTTCAAAACCAAATCATAACCTAAGGCGCGCCAATTTTTTGGTTCGTCAGGCATTTTTTCCATATCGGCCAAATTCGGCATAGTGAAAGGATGATGGCTGGCCACTAGTTTCTTTTCGGCCTCGGAATATTTAAACATCGGCGGATCAATCAGCCACATAAAAGCCAATTCGTCCAAATCTTCTTTATTAACCCTTAAATCCGGCTTGTCCGTGCCGTATTTTTCCATGCATTCGGCATAGGTTAAGCGCGGGAAAGGTTTTTTAGTAATTTTTTTATTTGGGTATAAAGTTTCCACCATTTTAATCATCATTGGCTCAATCAATTCAAAAATATCTTCCTGGGAAACAAAGCTCATTTCCAAGTCCAGCTGGGTAAATTCGGCCTGACGGTCGCCGCGAGTGTCTTCGTCGCGAAAACATTTGGCGATTTGAAAATATTTTTCCGCGCCAGCCACCATTAAAAGCTGCTTAAATTGCTGAGGCGATTGCGGCAAAACATAAAACTGACCCGCCCAAATTCGAGACGGCACCAAAAATTCTCTGGCGCCTTCGGGCGTGCCTTTGGTTAAAATCGGCGTTTCAATTTCTAAAAAATTTTCATTAGTTAAATAATCACGGATAAATTTAACCACCATTGAACGCATAATCATATTGTTGGCCATGCGCAAAGACCGCAAGTCCAAATAACGATATTTCAATCGAACTTCCTCACCAACTTTTGAAGTGTCTTTATCAATTTCAAATGGCGGTGTTTTAGCTTCATTTAAAATTTCCAGCTGTTCGGCTGACATTTCAACAGTTCCGGTTGGAATTTTTTCGTTAATCATGTTTTTAGGCCGGGCGCTGATTTTACCCTGTAACTGGACAACGAATTCTGGCCGCAGCTGATTGGCTAATTCATATGTTTCTTTATTTTTTGGTTCAAAAACAACCTGCAAAAGACCGGAGCGGTCGCGCAAGTCAATAAAAATAATTTTACCGTGGTCGCGCCGGGAATGAACCCAGCCGCAAACTGTGACGCTGTCCCCCACTTTGTTTACAACATCAGAAATAACTGTCCTGCTCATATTATAAAATTAATAAATTAATGCTTTAATAATACAATTTTTTAGTGATTTTGGCAAGAAAAAAAGACTCTGCGAATTAGGATAAACTAAAACGCAGAGGTGGGGTTCAAAGAACGTGAAAGGACCTTAATGGCTACCGATGTTTTCTGTTGCGCATAATCATCAGCAGCAACGCCATGCGGGCAATTACGCCCTCTCGAACCTGGTCGGGAAGATAGGCCGCTTGAGGCAAATCGTCTACATCGGGTTGCAACTCCTCGTTGCGCGGCATCGGGTGAAAAATCTTGGCGTCATCCTTCATGGTCGACACGAGTGCGGCATCGACCCGAAAAAGTCGCTGGTACTGATCGAAACGGTTCAAGTCGGCAGCAACCAGATCCTCTTTCTGAAAGCGCGTACAGTAAAGCACGTTCACCTTGGTGACCAGCGCAGGAAACCGGCGCGGCTGATCAATCACATGAAAACGGACTTTGTGGCGACGCAGATAGGCCAAAATGTCATCACCCATGGTCAACGACGGCGGTGAGCAATAGAAGAGTTCAACCCAGGGGAAAATCTTGGGCAGCATGTACGACAGCGACCGGACAGTGCGACCATTGCGCAAATCGCCACACATGAGCACCTTGAAAGGTTTACGCCGACGAGACAACCCTGCCGGCCCGATCGTGTCGATGTCGACCAGACCACGATCTCGGCCATAGTTGAACATGGCCAGTGTATCCTGCGCTGCTTGGGTGACATGTTGTCCGTTGAATTTTCCGCAACCGGCGTTAATGACGTGAGCACCCTTAGCAGCGGCGGCCATAATTTCGGCTGCCTTGGCGTTGGGATGGCGAATGACAATCACCATTTTACTCGGGTCAGGCACCATCGATTCGAATGTCCGAATCGTGTCTCTGAGAGTTTCACCCTTGCCGGCTGATGTGGTTTGACTCGCATTCGCGGCGTCCAGAGCAATCCGCATTCCCAACATCTGCTCAGCGATTGAATGTGAGGTATGAGTTCGGGTGCTTTGCTGGTCAAACCAATTGACCGCCCAACACCCTTGAAGCTGTGGATCACCATTCCGCTGCCAGATATCTGCAGCTTCGGCGGCAGTTCGAAGAAATCGTTGGATATCTGCGACTCTGAACTGCTGGGACTTCAGCATGTGGTAGAAATCTTGACGATATTCTGCTGTTGCCATGAGATATAACCTCCGTCTTGGGTTCTGCCTTTGTCTACGACACTACAAATACAACACTTGCTACCTTATTACTGCAACCCTCTTTCGCCCTCCTGCGAAAGATTGGTTATGACCGATTTTGGCATAAAAAAATAACGGCTTGTGCCGTCGATTCATAGGTTGTTAATGGACAACCCCCTTCGGTAGATATTAGCAAACACCAGCCAAGCCGTCAAGCCCTGCTTGTGTATAATTAATTTATTTTAAAAATACTATTTTTTTTGGCTGATTTTAGGCTTAAATTGATAAAACCGCTGGCCTTATTTTATTAAGAAATTTTTCTGTTTGCAACTCGTCTTCCAAAAGTTGTTTTAAAAACCAATCAAGCTTTTTAGGGTTGGCAGCAATATCGGCTTTCGGTTCCAGACCCAATAAAGTCAATAATTTTAAGGTAAAAGTTTTTTTAATCAAATACCAATCGCTATCGGAAAAATTATTTTTATCAATCACCCAAAGATAGCGCGCTAACAAACTAAAAATTTTAGGGTCAGGCTGTCCCAGTTTGGTTAATTTTTCAATCAATTCCAAACCAAAACTGGCCAAAAATATTTTTTTTAAATCTTTACTTAGGCTGGAAAAATTTTTAAAAATTTCAGCTGATGCAATATGGTCATTACTTTTGCCAAAAGCAATCATTAAATTAACCACGACAAAACTCTGTAAATGACAGTTAAGCTTGCTTTGGCTTTTTTTCGTTGCTCGACCCAATGCTAAAATTTTGCCATGAGTTTGAGTGTAAATACTAAAAAGCTGATCAGCTTCGCCGCGATCAGTTTTTTTTAAAATTATACCGTAAGTTTGATAAGTAGCCATATAAATCCTAAAATCTAAAATCAAAATTCTAAACAAATAACAAATTACAAGTCACAATATCTAAACGTTTATAATTTAAAATTTCCAGTTTAAAATTTGTTTAGGATTTAGAAATTAGAATTTAAAGTTTAATTTATCTAGGTACGTCTGCAAAATCAACATGGCTGCCACCGCATCATCCGGACCTTTTTTGACCAAATCTTTACGCAAACCATTGGCTAGCTTTGTGCTTAACCTTTCATCTTCAACGTCAACTGGTAAATCAACATTGGTTTTGAGCCAACTAATAAATCCCAAAACCGTTTTCATTTGTTGGTTTTCCAAATCAACCGGCCGCAAAATTCCTTCTTTCTTTTTTGGCGAAAAAGAAGTTGGCACGCCAACAATAATTTTTTCAATTTCATTTTCCTGACAAACTTCTTTGATTCTTTTTAAAATCTCTGGTCGGCCGGTATTAATCAAAATTTCCAACGGAAAAGCCATTTTGTTTTGGCTATCGGATTTTGCCAAACCAATTTTTTTAGCTCCGTAATCAATACCAAGTACTGTCATAAAAAATAGTAAATAAATACAATGTTAATTATTTTACTCACCTTCTCGCCCCGCATCAATTCAATAGAAAAACTCAATAACAAATGGCAGTGAGCCAAAGGCATATCCGCGCCGACAAAAATAAAATTAACTCCTAATTTCCCGCGGAATTTGGTGCGGGGGCTCCGTGATCAATGCCTAAAATAGCTATAATATAATAAAATTATAAATTTTAAATACTAAACCCTAAATAAATTACAAATCCCAAACCTCAAATTACAATACCTAAAGGCTGAAAAATCAATTTTAAATTTGTAATTTTAGTTATTATAATTTGTTTGGAATTTATAATTTTAAATTTATTGTTTTCTTTTTCTGCTCTAGGCAAACCAAAAACTAAACTTTAGTTAAAATTCCGTATCCATTTTTAGTCACAACAATAGTATGCTCAAAATGAGCACAAAGCTCACCGTCAGCTGTGGCAATCGTCCAACCATCAGCCAAAGTTCTGATCGCCGGATTGCCAACATTAACCATTGGCTCAATGGCCAAAACCATTCCCTCTTTAAGCTCAATATCTTTCATCCTTGGATCATAATAATTTGGAATTTTTGGATCTTCGTGGACTTTATAGCCAACACCATGGCCAACTAGCTGCCGGACAATGGAAAAACCATTGGCTTCAACATATTTTTGAATCGCTTTGGAAATGTCAGAAATTTTATTGCCCTCTTTAACTTGATCAATACCGATTTGCAAAGATTGTTTGGTAACTTTAAGCAATCGGCGAGTCGCTGGCGGAATTTTTCCGATTGCAACCGTCGTTGACATGTCGGTGAAATAGCCGTCAACTGCCGGATATTTCATACCAATATCAATACTCAAAATATCACCCGCTTTTAACTTTTCGGGTCCGGCCGGCGCATGAACCAATTGATCATTGATTGAAGCACAAATGGTGGTGGGAAAAGGAATTTCATCTAAGTATTCACCACTATAATTTTTAAAAGCCGGCACACCACCTCTTTGAATAATTAACTCTTCGGCTTTTTGGTCCAGCTCAATTGTTTTGACTCCAGGTTTTGCCATTAAAACCAACTCCGCCAAAACTTCAGCCAAAATTTTTCCACCCTGCCGTAAAACTGCAATTTCTTGTGGTTTTTTTATTGTCACCATATCTTTAACCTTTATTTTGACAAATTATACTGTCGATTTGTTTGTAAACCTCTTCAATCGCCAAAGACCCGTCAATCCGATATAATACTCCCAAATCTTCATAGATTTGTAAAAGCGGTTTGGTTTGTTGATGATAAATTTCCAAACGCTTTTTAATCGCCGCCGGTTGATCATCATCACGCTTGAATAATTGACCGCCACATTTATCACAAATTCCCTCTTGTTTTGGCGGATTGTGCTGCAAATGATAGCTTAGACCGCATTTACAGGCCAGTCTGCCTGAAAGCCGTTTTATTGCCGTTTGATCGGATAATTCAATGGCAATGGCAAAATCAATTTTAGTAATAGTATTTAAATATTCAAGCTGAGTCTTGTTTCGCGGATAACCGTCTAAAACAAAGCCACTAAGGCAATCAGGCTGATCAATGCGATTGGCTACAATCTCATTGGTTAATTCGTCCGGCACCAAATGACCGGCATTAACATATTCATTAACTTTTTTGCCCAAATCAGTTTGATTTTTTAAATGATAACGAAAAATATCACCAGTGGAAATGTATGGCAAACCATGCCGTCTGGCGATTAATTCGGCTTGAGTTCCCTTGCCCGAGCCCTGAGGTCCAAAAATTATTATTTTCATAGTTATTTTATCAGTGCCAAAAGATTTTTCTGATCAATTTCTGATATTTGACCAGCGTGCCTTAGATCGGTAATGACTTTCTTTAATTCTTCTTGAGTTACTCCCCCGCCGCTGAGTTTGGCCGAAATGGCTTCAAAGGCAATTTCTCGTTGTTTATAATCAAGACTTTCAATATGAAATAAAGCGTCTTTAATTTGCTCGTGGGTGCTAAAAATTGTTTTGGAGGTAAAAAAGCCCATAAAAAAATTTATAATAAATCAGTTTCCAGGCCAAAGCCTAGCCACTATTCATTATAAATTAAAATATCTTAAATGACTAGAGTCCTTCGTAATCACGCATGGTGAGCTGAGACTCGATTTGTTTGAAAGTTTCAATTACCACTGAAACCACAATCAACAAACTGGTACCGCCGATTGCCAAAGATGTAATACCGGTAAAGCTGCGTAAAATTAAAGGTAAAACCGCGATGATGCCCAAAAACAAAGCGCCGGCTAAAATAATGCGGTTGGTGGTATTTTTTAAATATTCGGCCGTATGGCGACCGGGTCGAATACCAGGAATAAACCCACCTTGCTTTTGTAAATTTTCCGAGATTTGATCGGGATGAAAAACTACTTCGGTATAAAAATAGGTAAACCCAAAAACTAACAAGAAATACAAAACACCATAAAAAATTTGATTTTCAAAAATAGCAATGACTTTTTGAGCGATTAAAATTAAAATCTCAGTTTTGGCAGTTAGAAAAAACTGAGCAATCATGGGCGGAAACAAAATAATAGAGATGGCAAAAATAATCGGGATTACGCCAGCCATATTAACCCGCAAAGGCAAATGGGTATTGACGCCACCATACATTTTCATACCCCGAACGCGTTTTGCATAAGAAACCGGCACATTCCGTTGACCTTCGGTAATAATAACTACACCAACAATTGTTAAAACGGCGATAACAACGAAAAGAATTAAAGTTAAAATTTGAGTTTTATCAAAAACTACCAAAGTTTGTTGAATCGCTGAGGGTAAAGCGGTGATAATACCGGCAAAAATTAACAAGGAAATACCGTTACCGATATGTTTTTCGGTAATCAATTCGCCAATCCACATTAAAAACATGGTACCGGCAGTTACAGTAACAATCATCATGACCAAGCGCCAAGGTGACAGATCAGAAAAAATCTGACCAGATGATTTATTCAACAAAGCAATTAAACTATAACCTTGCATGGCAGCCAAAGGCACTGCTAGCATTCTGGTCCATTGATTGATTTTTTGTCGGCCGGCTTCGCCTTCTTTTTGCATTTCTTCCAAAGCCGGAATAATCATAGTTAAAAGCTGAAAAATAATCGAAGCAGTAATATAAGGCGCCACACCCATCGCTACAATAGAAAAACTTTCCATACCACCACCGGACAAAATATTCATTATGCCTAAAAGCTGATTGGAAGCAAAAAAATCCTTGAGCGCTGAAGCGTCAATTCCTGGAATTGGGATATGAGCAGCAATTCGAGCAATAACCAACATTGCCAAAACAAATAAAATGCTATTGCGCAAATCCTTAATCTTCCAGATTTGGATTATTTTTTTCCACCACATGTATTTGAAGTTTAGAAAAATTAAATTTATTTGGCTAAATTTTTCATTTTTTGCTTATTTGGTTTCGGTCTTTTCTTTCTGGCAATAATCTGGACTTGACCGCCGGCTTTGATAATTGCAGCTTTGGCTGAATCGGAAAAATCATTGGCAGCAATAGTGAATTTTTTGGTTAAGTTACCTTCACCTAAAACCTTCAAACCGGATTTGCTTGGTTTAATCAATCTTTTAGCAATCAATTTCTTAGCGCTGATCAAATCGCCGGAATCAAAAATCTTATCCAGCTGATCAATATTGATCGTTGCCATTTTTGGTTTCAAACTTCGAAAACCGCCAAGTTTTGGTTTATTCCTTAAAAGATTGGCTAAACCTCTGCGTTTTAGTCCGCCTTTACCGCCTGAGCGTGATCTCTGCCCTTTCATACCGCGACCACTATAAGTACCACGACCAGAAGCATTACCACGACCGACTCGTCTGGTTTTCTTTTTTGATTTTTTATTGATGCGTAAATTGTTTAAACTTAATTCGGCCATAAAATTATTTTTTAACTTTTACTTTCTTTTGATTCTTTATCAACAACCGCTTCTTTTTTTTCTGGTTTTGGTTGTTTATTGGAAACTTTTGGTTCAACTTTTTTTAATTTTTGCAAACCCTTAAGGGCGGCAGCGACATTATTAATCTTGTTTTTTGAACCTAAAGCTTTAGCCACAACATTGGAAACACCGGCTAAATCCAAAACGGTTCTAACCGCACCACTGGCGATAATACCGGTACCTTTAGGTGCTGGTTTTAACATGATTCTGGCCGCACCCGATTTAACCATAACTTGGTGAGGAATAGTTTCGTTAATTATCGGAACAGTAATCAAATTCTTTTTGGCTTTAGTTAAAGCTTTATTGATCGCTAAAGTTACATCGGCGCCTTTGGCAACGGCTGAGCCAACCTTACCCTTACGATCACCAATAACAATGCAGGCTCGGAATCTCATTCTTTTACCACCGGCCATAACCCGGGTTACCCGAGCAATGTCAATAATGCTTTGGTCGTATTCTTTTTCTTCACGAAAACCACCATCGCGTCTTGGGCCATCTTTTGATCTTCTTTGATTTTGATTATTATTGTTGGTCATAAAAATTATTTTAAAATTTTAATCCGCCTTTTCTGGCGCCTTCGGCAATTGCCTGAATCCGGCCATGATATTTGTAAGCGGACTTATCAAAAACTACCTCATTGATACCGGCTTTTTGAGCTTTAGTGGCAATTAATTCACCAACTTTTTGGGCTAATTCGGTTTTAGTACCTTTAGTTTTAATTTCAGTGCTTTTGGCGGAAGCTAAAGTTTTACCATTTTGATCATCAATTAACTGAGCATAGTCAAACTTTAAACTGCGAAAAACATTAAGTCTTGGGCGACTGGCAGTACCAAAAACTTTGGCTCTGACGCGACCCTTTCTTCTTGCCTTTTTAATTGCTTTATTAACTTCTTTTTTTGCCATATTATTTAGATTTTATAAACTAGCTAAGCACCTTTGGCGGCCGCTTTACCGACTTTACGAATAATAGTTTCTTCAACATATTTAATCCCCTTACCTTTGTAAGGTTCCGGTTTTCGCAATAGTCTGATTTCCGCAGCGATTTGCCCAACGGCTTGTTTATCAATACCGGTAATCGTAATCAGGTTTTTCTCAACTTTCATTTCAATGCCTTTGGGAATTGGATAGTTAATCGGATGAGAATAACCCAAACTTAAATTCAAAGCATTACCAGCAACGGCAGCTTTATAACCAACGCCGTTAATTTCCAGCTGACGGGAAAAACCAACCGTGGTACCGGTAATCATATTGGAAATTAATCGTTGAAATAAACCCCAAAGTGAATTTTGTTTTTTCTCTTCTGGATTTTTTACGGCAACGACTATCTCGTTGTCTTTTTTCTCAACCAAAACATCCGGATGCAAAATTTGTTTCAATTCGCCTTTTGGTCCTTTGACGGTGATGACTTGATTTTCAATCTTAACGTCAACGCCGCTAGGAATATTGATTGATTGTTTACCGATTCTACTCATAATTTTTAATAAATTTCACAGATTAATTCACCACCCAAATTTTTCTTTTTTGCTTCTTTATTGGTCATTAAACCCTGAGGGGTGGAAACGATTGCAATACCTAAACTATTCAAAACTACCGGCAATTTATCTTTGGAAACATAAACGCGGCGGCCGGGTTTACTGATCCGTTTCAAATTTTCAATCGCCGGTTCTTTACCGTTGTATTTCAAAACAATTCTGATTTCATTGAATTTAGTACCGGGATTTTCAATTTTTTCAACTTGTTTAACATAGCCATGCTGTTTTAGAATTTCAGCGATTGCCATTTTAATTTTTGAGAAAGGCAAAACCACCTCTGGCTTTCTTACAGCCAGGGCATTTCTAACTCTTGTTAACATGTCAGCGATTGGATCAGTCATATTAAAATAAAATTTAAATCTAAAAAATTATAGTTTATTACCAACTTGATTTCCGAATACCAGGCAGTTGGCCATTACCGGCTAATTCGCGAAAGCAGATTCGACATAAATCAAAATCGCGAATATATGACCGACGGCGACCGCAACGCCAACAGCGTCGCACTATCCGGCTGGAATACTTTGGTTTATTTTTTGATTTTACAATTTGTGCTTCAGTTGCCATATTTATTTGCTAAAAGGAAAACCTAAATTTTTAAATAGTTCTAAACCTTCTTCTTTGGTTTTGGCGCTAGTTACAACCGTAATTTGCAAACCGTGAATTTTTTCAATTTCATCGGATTTGATTTCCGGAAAAGAAATATGTTCTTTAAAACCAAGATTTAGATTACCTTGTGGATCAATTGATTTAGTATCTAAACCGCGGAAATCTCTAACCCGAGGAAAAGTGACATTGATTAATTTGTCTAAAAAATCATACATTCTTTGACCGCGTAAAGTCACCATCATACCAACAATTAATCCTTCTCTGATTTTGAAATTGGAAATTGATTTTTTAGCGGCGGTTTTAACTGGTTTTTGACCGGTAATTCTCATCAAGGTATTTTCAGCGACTTCATTGAATTTAACATCTCTTAAACCCTGGCCAGTACCAATATTAACCACGACCTTTTCAATTTTTGGAACAGCTAAATTATTCTTATATCCAAATTTTTCTTTTAAGGCAGGAATGGCTTTTTTCTGATAAATTTCACTTAAACGACTCATAAATTTATACGACTAAATTATCTCATTACACTTTTTACAAATTCTTGATTTTTTCTTGTTTTCTAAAATTTTATAACCGACCTTACCAACTGCTCCACATTTAGGACAAACCAGGGCAACATTACTGATATTCATTGCAGCCGGGAATTGAATTCTTTGACCCTTCTCCCCTTGTTTTTTGGGCCGCATATTTTTAAACATTAAATTAATGCCTTCAATTGAGACTTTATCACGCTCGGAAAAAATCTGCAAAACTTTACCAGTTTTACCTTTATCTTTACCGACTAATACTTTTACTTTGTCAGATTTTTTAATCTTCATATGGATAAAATTTATAATACTTCGGGTGCTAAAGAAATAATTTTAGTAAAACCTTGGTTTCTTAATTCGCGAGCCACTGGCCCAAAAATCCGGGTGCCTTTTGGCTCTTTATTTTTTTTATCAATAATAACAGCGGCATTATCATCAAATCTAACATAGGAACCGTCCGGTCTTCTGGTTTCTTTTCTGGTGCGAACCACAACGGCGTGCAAAACTTCGCCTTTTTTAACCATGCTATGAGGAACGGCTTCTTTGACTGAAACTGTAATAATATCACCAACGCCAGCATAACGTCTCTGGTAGCCGTTTAAAACTTTAATACACTGGATCTTTTTAGCACCGGTATTATCTGCAACTTTTAACATTGTTCTTAATTGAACCATAGGTCGAAAAATTATGAATTCTTTTTAGCTTTTGGCAAAACTCGCCATCTTTTATCTTTACTCATTGGCCGGCATTCAACGAAATTAGCCACTTCACCCTTTTTATATTCGTTATTCTGATCATGAACTTTATATTTTTTGGAAACAATGTAACGTTTTAAATATTTTGGGTGAACTTTGGTGCTTTTTACTTCAACCACAATAGTCTTATCGTTTTTATTAGAAACGACTTTACCCTCAAATGTTTTTTTTATTACTTTTTTAGCGTCTTTAGTCATAAAATTATTTGACTTCTTTAGTTTCTTTCTTCTTTTGGTTGATTAAAAACAAAGTCTGAGCAATAGTAATTCTGATCTTTTTAATTTCATTAACATTCTTTAGCTGATTAGAAGCAACCTTAAATCTCATTTCTCGCAATTTTTCACGAGAATCAGCCAATAGCTTGGTTAGTTCTTTCTCACTTTGATTTTTTAATTCCTTAAAATTCATATTCTAAATTACTTAACGATAAAACTGGTTTTAGTTGGTAATTTGTGAGCGGCCAAACGCATCGCTTCTTTGGCGGTTTCTTCTGGAACGCCGTCCATTTCAAATAAAATCATACCTGGTTTAATAACGGCAACATAGTGATCAACTGGACCTTTACCTGAACCCATAGTTGACTGTTCACCTTTTTGGGTGACTGGTTTGTCAGGAAAAATTCGAATCCAGACTTTACCGTCGCGGCGAATGAAACGAGTAATGGCGCGTCTGGCAGCTTCAATTTGTCTGGCAGTTAACCAGCAATTACTTAAAGCTTTAAGACCATATTTGCCAAAATTAATCTCAGCACCGGCAGTGGCTTTGCCTTTGAAATTTCCTTTATGCTGTTTTCTATGTTTTATCTTTCTGGGCGATAACATACTTATTTACTGTTATTTTTTTCTTTAATCGTTGTATTGATAACTTCTTTTTCTTTATCTTTTTTAAATACCTGTCCTTTATAAATCCAAACTTTAACGCCAATGGCTCCGTAAGTGGTTCTGGCAACACCTCTGGCATAATCAATATCGGCTCTCAAAGTATGCAACGGTAAGCTGCCGGAAGTTAAAGTTTCAGTTCTAGCGATTTCAGCGCCGTTTAACCGACCGGAAATAATAATTTTAATACCTTTGGCATCGGTCTTATTCACTTTGCCAATCGATTGTTTCATGGCGCGGCGATAAGGTATACGTTTTTCAATATCGGCAATAATACTTTGAACAATTAATTCGGAGACTGAATTTGGATTGGTAACCTCTTTAATATTGATATTTAAACTGCTTTTGGCATCTAAAAATTGGGTTTTGATTTTTTTCTTCAGCTCTTCCACTCCTTGACCGCCACGACCAATGATAACGCCGGGCTTGGCTGAATAAATAATAACTGTCGTAACCGTAGCCGATCTTTCAATTTCAATTTTGGCCACAGCCGCTTCTTTCAATTCTTTTCTTAAAAATTTCTTTAATAAAATATCTTGCCGTAAAAACCTGGCATACTCTTTTCGAGAAAACCATTTTGAATCCCAACCGTACAAAACTCCGACGCGAAATATTTTTGGATGTACTTTATGTCCCATAGTATGATAATTAATAACTAACCGGTTTTGCGTTGAAAGACTCCCTTAAGAAAGCCTTTACTTTCCTTACCACCTGTTTTTTGACCTTTATTATTAATACTTTTGTTAGCGGTTTTTTTGATTTGATCCGGACTGACAATTTTAATATCTTCTTTGCTTTCTTTTTTAATAACGGCTTGTTTTTTGGCACCGGCTCTGACACCCAAAATTAAATCAATATGGCTGGTTCTTTTGTGAATCGGCGCAGAACGACCGTGAGCCCGCGGCATCCAGCGTTTTAAAACCGGACCGGCGTTGGCAGTGATTACTTTAACATACAAATCGTTTTTGTCTAAATGAAAATTGTTTTCGGCATTAGCAACTGCGGAATTCAAAAGCTTGATTATCGGTCTGGCCGCGGCTTTATTCACAAAATTCAAACCAGCTAAAGCTGAGGGAATTTCTTGACCGCGCAAAGGATTAGTCACCAAACGGATTTTTTTAGCTGACATTCGCAGATAGCGTAAAGAAGCTTTAACTTCTGCCACATCTTTTTTCTTGTCAGCTTGCGGCTTGGCTTTTTTAACCAAAGTCTTGCTGTCAGTTTTGGCAACCTCGGTCTTTTTTTCGGTTTTTTTAGTGGCTTTTTCCATATTCTATAAAAATATTAGCTTACTTTTTAGTGGTAGTGGCAGCGGCCTGAGCTTTCTGTCTTTCGGCAGAGGCTTTATCGGCTGCGGCTTTAGCTTCTTCTTTAGCCATCTTACCGCCATGGCCATGGAAAGTTCGGGTTGGTGAAAATTCACCCAAACGATGTCCGACCATATTTTCAACAATCAAAACCGGTACGTGTTTTCGGCCATCATGAACACCAAAGGTAAAACCAACCATTTCCGGAGTAATCTGGCAAGCTCGATCCCAAGTTTTGACTATCACCTTATCACTGATTTTAATCTTGGAAATCTTTTTTAATAATTTTTCGTTAACGTATGGCCCTTTTTTTAAACTTCTGGACATAAAATTATTTTCTTCGTTTATTCTTTCGTCTTTGAATAATAAATTTATCTGAATATTTATTATGTTTTCTGGTTAAAACGCCTAAGGCTTTTTTACCCCAAGGAGTTTTTGGCGCTTTCATACCAATCGGGTTGTGGCCTTCACCACCACCGTGCGGATGGTCAACCGGATTCATAACTTTACCACGAACCGATGGTCGGATGCCTAAATGGCGATTACGACCGGCTTTACCGATTCGAATATGCATGGCATCAGGATTTGAAACTTGACCAATGGTGGCTAAACAATCAGCGGCAATTAATCGAACTTCTGTGGAAGGCATTTTGATGTTAGCTTGACCGCCTTCAACTGCCATTAATTTAGCGGCTGAACCGGCGGTTCTGACTAACTGGCCACCTTTACCGGGAGCAATCTCGATTTCATAAATTATTGAACCTAACGGGATATACTTGATTGGCATGCGGTTACCCGGTTTATACTCAATTTGATTTTTTGAAGAAAGCACTTGGTCGCCGATTTTTAAATCAACCGGAGCAATCATGTAGGCTTTAACGCCGTCTTGATATTGGATCAAAGCGATTCTGGCGCGGCGATTAGGATCATATTCAATTGCTAAAACCGTTGCCGGAACGTCAAATTTGTAGCGTTTATAATCAATTAAACGATAATATTGTTTGGCTCCCCCACCTTGATGACGAACGGTAATTTTACCGCTGGCATTTCGGCCACCTTTTTTCTTTTTAATTTTGATCAACTTTTTTTCCGGCGCTTTTTTGGTAATATCTTCAAAAGTATCAACAGAAGTCTGTCGTCTAGCGGGTGAAGTTGGTTTGTATATTCTAATTGGCATAATTTTTAAACTCCTTCGTAAACTTCAATTTTATCACCGGCTTTTAAAGTCACAATCGCTTTTTTCCAGCCCTTAGTTCTGCCAGAAGTTCTGCCGTAGCGAACATAGCGGCCGGAAAAATTAGAAATATTAACGGCAACCGGATTAACTTTATAAATAGTTCGAATGGCTTTTTTAACTTCAACTTTATTCATCTTCGGATTAATCGCAAAAACGTATTTATTCAAACTGGCTAAAAAAGTAGCCTTTTCAGTCACCAAAGGTTTGATTAAAACCTGATAGGCTTGATTGGTTAAACCTTTCATTTCAGTGGTTTTAGTCGCCGGTTTGGTTAAAGATTTTTCTTCCTTTACGGTTTCTTTAATCGGTTTAGCTTCAACTTTTTTAACCGGTTTTTTAGCTACCACTTCGGCCTCGTCTTTAGTTTTTGGTTTATTAAAAATTCCCATAGTGATTATTTAACAAAAGTTTTTTCAATGACTGGCAAAGAGTCAACAGCAATTAATAAATAGTTGGCTTGCAATACATCATAGACATTCAAACTGTTGGCCAAAATGGTCTCAAGGCGAGAAACATTTTTGGTCGCCCGTCTGATTTTTTCATCTTTACTTGGCATAATGACTAAAACTTTTTTAGCCAATTTCTTTTTGGTTTTGCCGGCTGATTCTTCTTTCTTTTTAGCCGTTGATTTTTTATCTCTTAAATCTAAATTTTGTAAAATTTCAAAAAATTTCTTGGTTTTGGCTTTTTCCAATTCCAATTTGTCAATCAAAATGATTTTTTGATTGGCCGCTTTATCAGATAAACACATTAAAATCGCTTTGCGGTTGGCTTTTTTATTAACCTTTTGGGTGAAATTTCTTTCGCTAGTCGGACCAAAAGTAATACCACCACTGCGCCACAAAGGAGATCTGGTTGAACCATGTCTGGCTCGGCCGGTACCTTTTTGTTTCCAAGGCTTACGACCACCACCAGCTACTTCACTGCGATCTTTAGTGTCGGCTAGAACTTGTCGGCGATTAGCTTGCAGGGCAACGACTGCCTGGGTAACTAATTCCGGTTTTACGGCAATGCCAAAAACAGCCGGATTTAAATCCATTTCTTTGACTTTTTCACCGCTGAGATTGTAGACAGTTGCTTTTATCATAAAATATTAAGCGTTAGTTTTTTCTTCTGGCTTAGTTTGCACTTCTTGAGACTCAACTTTCGGCTCTTCTTTTATTTCTTCTGCTTTTTCTTCAGTAGCTGCCAAAACCGGTTCAACTTTTGGTTCTTCTTTAGCTTCGGCTTCAATGATAAAATCGCCGACACCGGAAATTAAAAGTAAACCATTGGTCGCACCCGGCAAACCGCCTTTAATAAAAATTTCATTGGTTTTTTGATTGACTTCAATCACTTCTAAATTTTTAACCGTTACTGAAGCGTCGCCCATGTGACCAGCCATTCTAGTACCTTTAAAAACGTGTTGCGGACCACCGGCACCGATTGAACCAGGCATTCTGAGCTGATCTTTATGACCATGAGTTGCCGGACTACCGGAAAAACCATGACGTTTAACCACACCCTGAAATCCCCTACCTTTAGAAGTACCGGCGACTTTAATAATATCACCCGGAGCAAAAATTTTGGCGGAAATGACATTGCCCACTGCCAAATTATTTTGATCCGGCTGGATTCTAAATTCTTTCAAAAAAGCAAAATTACCCAAATCCTTCAAATGTCCTTTTAAGGCTTTGCCGATTTTCTTTTTAGCGCCAAAACCTAACTGAACCGCAGTATAACCGTCCAATTTATCGGACTTTAACTGGGTGACAACACAAGGACCAGCGATTACCCGAGTCACGGCAACAACGTTTCCGTTTTCGGAAAATTTCTGGGTCATTTCTTTTTTTTCAGCTAGAATAAACTTCATATTTTACAAAAAATAAAATCTGCCTCAAAAAGCCAGATATCAAAACCTGCTGGCAAATTGTTTGGCTAATTTTTAGGAAATTACTAATCTCCTTAATTATAGTTTTGCGGCAATAAAGGTTTTTTTTCCGTTTTGACGGAAAAAGCTTTCTTTATTTCCTCAAATTATATTTCAAATTACTGATTCTTAAATTGATTAAGCCATTTTGATCTCAACGTCGACACCGGCTGGTAAATTCAGATTGGTCAGAGAATCAACGGTCTTTGGGTTAGGATCCAAAATGTCTAATAAGCGCTTATGAATGCGCATTTCATACTGATCACGGGCATCTTTGTGAACAAAAGATGACTTTAAAACGGTATATTTTTTCTTTTCCGTTGGCAATGGGATTGGACCTAAAACCTTGGCTCCGGTTCTTTCGACCGTTTCCATAATGGTTTTAGTTGACTGATCAATAATCTTGTGATCGTAGGCCCGGATTTTGATTCTAATTTTCTGTTTACTTTCCTCGGTTTCTTCCATCTGGGCTCGGGAAGATACTGGGATTTTCTTTATAGCTACCATGTGGTTGAAAGAACTTCACCCCGCCCCGACAGAGTCGGGGCGGAGCTATTTATTAGATTATTTAATAATGTTAGAAACCACGCCAGCGCCAACCGTTTTACCGCCTTCGCGGATAGCATAT
>JBAYJS010000020.1:0-21056 GCA_041664985.1 Candidatus Buchananbacteria bacterium
TGGTGATCAGACCGAAGCGGCGGCGGCAGCGGTTCAATCGACTTTGGCTTCCAGAGGAGGTCCTAGCGGCAGTGGTGGAACCGGTGGTAGCGGTTATGTTTGGAATTCAAGCGAACTTAACCAATGGGCTACAGATGTTCAACCAGGAGTTACTGAAGTCAGAGGGTTACCTGGGGTTAATTCAGTTTTTACTCGATCCGATCATCATCCGTCAGGCCCAAGAGCCGCTGATGCCGGGCTGGCCGGTTTACCAGCCGGTGCAAATGTGAATGATTATCCCGAGGTATTGGCTCAAGGCAATACTGACGCAGAGTATTTAATGAATAATGCCGAGAGGTTAGGTATAGACTATGTAATTTGGAACAAGAGAATATGGGTTGCTGGCAAAGATCCAGTGGCGCCAGCCAGTCAATGGCGGGAAATGAAAGACAGGGGCAGTAATACCTCAAATCATCGAGATCACATTCATATCAGTTGGTAGATGTTAGTAATTTTTATGCTAAAGATAAAAAAAATAATTTTATCATCAATTGTTTTTTTCAGTGTATTTTCTTTTTCTTTTGTTTTACCGATGGAGTGTTTTGGAATTTACACTGATTTTTTCGGCATCTCTCAAACAAAAGCCCAGGGCGCCGGAGTTGGGATCGAAACCGGCCATTCCGGAGTAACCGGAGCATCAATGACGGCAGAAGAAAAAGCAACGCCACCGGCTGAAAGAACTACGGGCGTACTCAGTCCGGTTGATCCAAACGATTATAAACCGCAGTTAAGTATCACTATTGGTCAAACCAAAATTGCTTTTAATGAAGTCAACTGTGAAGGTGGTAAATGTTCTATTCCCTGGATCAGTCAATATATTTCCGCCCTTTACGCTTATGGCGTAGGTGCTGCCGCCATTTTAGCCATGGTAATGATTATGGTTGGTGGCTTTATTTGGTTGCTCTCTGCCGGTAGTCCGGATAAAGTCGGTAAAGCCAAAGAATTTATTACTTCAGCTTTAACCGGGTTACTTTTGGCTTTATTTTCTTTTTTAATTTTAAATACGGTTAATCCCAAGTTGACCAGTTTGGATACGTTGCAAGTTAATGATATTAGATATATTGCACCAGATGCACTATCATCGCCGAGCTGGACAGTTCAAGGTGGTGGAGGTACCGGTGGCAGCGGTGGAGCCGCCTGTACTGGTAATTCAACGGTTGGGGCTTATGATTTTTCCCGTTATGCCGAGGCCGGTTGCGCTCATGTTCAAGCGGTAAATGGTTACTATCAACAAATGGCCGGTAAAATAAATAACGCCAATGATGCTCAAAAATTTATTAAACAATTTGCACCTAATTCGCCGATTACCGGTGAAATGGTGATGACAGCCGCTAATCAATTTGGCGCCGACAAACAAATTGATCCGGCGGTAATTATTGCCGAGATGATTCAGGATAGTTCTTTGGGGTCTAATGGCTCAACTGATTGGGCAGTTAGGACGAATAATCCGGGTAATATTGGCAATTGGGGTACACTTAATCAAGGCACCGGCGCTCCGGCAGTTACAATTACTCGCAATGAAGATGAACATTATAGTCAAACCACTCAAGGCAAGCCGGTAACCTACAGCAGTCGGACTTATGACAGCTGGCAAGATGGGGTAAGCGGGATCGGCCTTTGGCTTAATAAGCATCCGGCAAAAAAGTAAATCAATATTTGACATACTCGCAAAACAGGTGTAAAATGTATCCTTAGTTTAGTCATTACACCTGTTTTATTTTATGTTTAAAAACATTGTTATCAAAGGTGCTAGAGTTCATAACCTTAAAGGAATTGATATTGAAATTCCTCGAGATAAATTGGTAGTCTTTACGGGAATCTCCGGGTCAGGTAAATCGTCTTTGGCTTTTGATACAATTTATGCCGAGGGTCAGCGCCGGTATGTTGAGTCTCTTTCGACCTATGCCCGGCAGTTTTTAGGCATGATGGATAAGCCCGATGTTGATTCAATTGAAGGTTTGTCGCCGGCCATTTCCATTGACCAGCGATCGACTTCAAGCAATCCTCGTTCAACCGTTGGGACGGTAACGGAAATTTATGATTATTTGCGTTTACTTTTTTCGCGCGTCGGTATTGTCCATTGTCCGGTTTGCGGCAAAGAATTATTGAAACAAAATTCCTCACAAATTATCAGTCAAATTTTAAGTTTAGTTAAAGATAAAAAAGAAATATTAATTTTTTCGCCAATTGGCATTGATCAAAAAGGTGAACAAGCCAGAACTTTACAGGAAATTAAAAAATCCGGTTTTAAACAGGTCAGGCTTAACGGTGAAATTAAAGATTTGCAAAGCAGTGATTTTGAAAATACCGAAGGCAAAGCCAAAAAACAAATCGAAATTTTGGTTGCCACCATTAAATATCTAGCCGACAAAAAAGAAATATTTAAAGAAGAATTGAGCCGCTCGGTTGAATTGGCTTTGGATTTGGGTAACGGCGAGCTAATTGTTAATATTGACGGCAAAGATCAATTTTTTTCCCAGCATTACACTTGCATTGAGTGTAATGTTGTTTTGGATAATTTAGAGCCAAGAAATTTTTCTTTTAATAGTCCGGCCGGCGCTTGTTCAAAATGTTTTGGTTTAGGCACTCGGTTGGAAGTTGACTCGGATTTGGTAATTCCCAATAAAAAATTGACTTTAGCTCAGGGTGCGATTAAGCCTTGGGCAAGAAATTTTTCCAACCAAAATCTTTATTGGCAGTTGCTCCAAGCAGTGGCCAAAGAAAATAACATCTCTCTAGAAACACCGGTCAAAGATTTGCCAAAAAAATCTTTGGAAATAATTTTTAACGGTACGGGCAGCAAAGAATATGACTTACCGGCCGGCAAAACTCCATTTAAGGGTGTATTGCAAACTTTGGAAGAAAAATATCAAGATACCAATTCGGATTATTTGCGTTCAGAAATTGAACAATACATGCGCGTTTCAGTTTGTCCTTATTGCCACGGCAAAAGATTAAAGCCGATTTTTTTGGCTGTCACTGTTGGCGGCTTAAACATTTCAGAAATTACCCAAAAAACCATTGAAAAAAATCTTATCTTTTTTAAAGACTTACAAAAAAATAAAAATGGCAAAGATAACCTAAGTGCCAGAGATCATAAAATTGTTGATCAGGTGATTAAAGAAATCCTTGGCCATTTGGAATATTTGGACAATGTCGGTTTGAGTTACCTGACTTTGGATCGGCCGTCTTTTACGCTAGCCGGCGGTGAAGCCCAGCGGATTCGTTTAGCTACACAGCTTGGACTATCGTTAACCGGTATTGTTTATATTTTAGACGAGCCGTCAATTGGTTTGCATCAGCGCGATAATCAAAAATTAATTGATACTTTAAAGCATTTACGCGATTTGGGTAATACGGTAATTGTTGTCGAGCATGACGAAATGACCATGGAAGCAGCTGATATAATCGTTGATATCGGTCCGGGCGCTGGTGAAAATGGCGGTAAAGTTGTCGCTTTTGGCACGCCGCAAGAAATTAAAAAGAATAAAAATTCTTTAACCGGCCGCTATCTTTCGGGTGATTTGAAAATTAATCCGCCCAAAACTTATCGCAAAGGCAATGGCAAAAATTTAGAAATTATTGGCGCGACTGAATTTAATTTGAAAAATGTCGACGTTAAAATTCCTTTGGGTAAATTTATTTGTTTAACCGGAGTTTCGGGCTCAGGTAAATCCACTTTGATGCTAGAAATTCTAGTCAAAGCTTTAGCCCAGAGATTTTACCGAGCCAAAGATTTACCCGGCAAACACAAAGAAATCAAAGGTATTGAGTATATTGATAAAGTAATTGCCATTGATCAATCGCCGATTGGCAGAACACCCAGATCAAATCCAGCCACTTATACCGGTGTTTTCACTTATATCCGCGATTTATTTACCGAAACCAAAGAAGCCAAAATCCGCGGGTACAAAGCCGGAAAATTTAGTTTCAATGCCAAAGCCGGCCGGTGCGAATCTTGCGGCGGTGAAGGTTTGGTTAGAATTGAAATGAACTTTTTACCGGATGTTTACGTGCCGTGCGAAGAGTGCCATGGTAAACGTTATAAATCAGAAGTTTTGGAAGTTCACTATCAGGGTGAAAATATTGCCAGTATTTTAGATATGTCAGTTGAGCAAGCAATGCGGTTTTTCCGGCAGCATCCGATTATCTATAATAAATTAAAAACTTTGTATGATGTCGGTTTGGGCTATTTGAAATTAGGTCAACCGGCCACAACTTTGTCCGGTGGTGAAGCTCAAAGGGTAAAACTGGCCACTGAACTTTCGCGCCGTTCAACCGGCAAGACTTTGTATATTCTTGATGAACCAACTACCGGGTTGCATTTTGAAGATATCAAACAATTACTTTTGGTTTTAAATAAACTCGTTGATAAAGGCAATACGGTTTTGATTATTGAACATAATTTGGATGTGATTAAATGTGCCGATTGGATTATTGATTTGGGACCGGAAGGCGGAGAGAAAGGTGGAAAAATTGTTGGCTTTGGTACGCCGCGTGATATTTTAAAAATCAAAGACTCTTATACCGGAAAATATTTAAAGGATGTTTTGAAATAGGAAGATATCAAACAGAGACGCACAATTGTGCGTCTCTGTTTTTTATTATATTTTTTTGAGATTTTATTTTTACCAACCGCCTCCTCCGCCGCCGCCTCCTCCGCCGCCCGCACCGCCACCAAAACCAGAGCTTGAGCCGGGTGCGGTGGCAGCTGAACTAATGGCACCACTGAATGAATTACCAAGTGAGCTGGTAAAACCGCCGATATTACCCGGGTGAAAGCCGCTGCCAATATACCAAATTGGTACATAAGGTGTGCCAGCTTGCTGGAGTTTTTCAAACACCTTGCTAAATTGTTCGGCCCATTTATTTTCCACGCCCAAAGCCAAAGCATAGGGTAGGTATTTTTCAAATAATTCCGGTGTTTTTTCTGGCGGGTTATGAAAATTCATCCGATCTTTTTCGGTAACTGACAAAAACCATTTGAAACCTTCGATTTGGTCTAAAATTTTTCGGCCTTCTTTGGTTGGCGCTTTTAGCAGCCAAAGAAATAAAAAATTAATTATTGTTAACAAAACAATAATTGGAATAGCTAAGGTAGGGAATGGTCCATTGGCGTTTAAAGAAAAGATTGATATGGTAGTGGCAAACGACCAAGCAATTCCAATTAAAAAGTATTTAAGATTAAGCTTAAAAAATTTATTTTCAATTTTAGCTTTAAGGCTTTCGGTCAAAACTTTTTTGGCTGCCTGAAATTTTTCATAATTTTTATTTTTTAATTCAATCTCTCCTTTTGACAAAGAGAACAAAGCCTCAAGGATACCTTGCTCTTGCTGAGTAATATTTTTATTATCTTTTTTAGTTTTGACTAATAAATATTTTTTACCAAGTATTGCCTTTTCTTCTTTAATCAAAACCAATCCTTTGATTGCCATTTCAATTATAGTGGCCACAAAGGCTTTATTGTCAAATTTCATTTTTTGTAAAAATCTCATTTCGGCTGGGCTAAATCCGATTGGCGGTTCATATTCGGGAATAATGGTGCCTTTTTTGGGATCACGGCCGACTTTTAGCCAGATTTTTAAGTAAAAAATAATTAAAGCCATCAAACCAATCAAACCAACTATTAAATAAGAATTATCTTTTAATAAATAAATAATTTTTTGGCTTTGAGTCGGAAAAGTCACAAAACCTTTGGGAAAGCCAACTACAATGGTTAAGCCTTCGTTGGCATTTAAAGTTTGGGTGGTGGTAAAAGTCGGCTGATTGTTTTTTATTTCAAAAGTAAAATCTTTGGCTTGGCTGCCCTGTGACCCGGTGTAACCGTCAAGTTTGATTTTTTCTTCGGTTATACCGGCTGGCAAAATTACGGTGGCGGTGGCTTTTTTAATCGGAAAAATCCAACCGTTGCCGGTGACATTCCAATAAAGTTCGTCATGATCAGCAAAATAACCAAGTTGCCGATTGGTTTTATAAACTATTTCATAGGTATAAGTTCCGGGCGATAAAAGCGTATCGGCATTGCCTAAATAGATTCGAAGGCCATTGTCTAATGATTCGGTGTGATAATCTTCGTTTTGGTTATCTTTTTTGACTGAAATTAAATCAAATCCGACTTTGGAAATTAATAAGCCCTTTTGGTAACTGGTTGGAAAATCTCGGTAAATGCCGTGTTTAATTTCCTGACCTAAAGCATCAACGACAATTGTTTCTTTGACCAAAAGTGAAGAGTCGGGATTAACTATTATTTGGCTGTCAAAGCTGGTAATTTTTTCCTGATTAAAATCCTGGGCTGAAGTTAAACTGGGCAATAAAAATAAACCGGCCAAAGCGATTGCCAAAACTAATCCTTTATTTTTTGTCATAATTTTGAAATTATTTTTTTACCCTTTAATTCTAGCAAAAATACCCGTTAAACAAAATAGTCATAAGTAAAATTTGAAATTTCTATCAAGGATTAAAAAAAGCCGCTTGCCCGAAGGTGCGGCTAGATGATTGGTCCAAGCTCAACTGATCTTGGTTTTCGCTTGGAAAGGTAATGAACAAAAAGCCTCACATGGCCGGTGGTAGAATCGATTTCCATTTCAATGCAACCGGCACCAAGGTGCCAAAAGCCAAAGACAACGCCCCAGATGGAGGGAACGATTTGGACACGGTAGCGGCCGGTCACTCGCTTTAGCCCGCGATTGATGAAATAATAGATCAGGTTAGCCAGCCAGCGGCCGTGGAAATGGCCACACAAAGTAACCAGGATACGATCACGGTAAGGCTCCAGCACTTTTTGCAGCTTGGGTGACATCAAAGCGCCACAGTCATGAACGGCCAAGATGAATTTGCCGTTGGTTGACTTCAGAGTTTTTGCCAAAAAGGCCAGCTCTTTTTTTTGTTCCTTTTGGTGCCAAACCAGCTGGGTTTTTTTGAAAAGATGGTGCCATCTTTTTCTGACCATGAACGGCTCATAATACAACCAAACCAGAGTCAAGCCTGGAGCAAGAGTTCTGGCGCCAAACAACTGGCCAAAAATTTGGTGGTAAGTTTTTAGGCTTTCTTGGCTGATTCCGATTTGGCCTAAAGCGCCGGAAGCTAGGATATAGCCAGGCTCATGCCCGCCAGGTACTTTGATTGGTCGACGCTGAAAAAAGCGGACCAGGATTTGCAGAATCTTTCGACCCTCTTTGGCGTTTGTTTTAGTCACTAAACCTTGGTCTTGGTGGCCATTGACGTCATCACCCAACAAAACCACCTCATCAAATTCGGTTTCGTTGAGTTTGGCAATTTGGCCAAGGGCTTGGTGAACGTAGGTCCGTTTTTTTTGGTCCCAGTATGTGGTCCACCTTTCCGCTATATCGGTATTGAACCAAAAGTAACGGCACCAGTCTGCTAGCCATTTGACGCCGGCTAAAAACCAGCGAACGTCGTCTATATGCACCCGGCTTGTCGGGTGGATATAATGGATATCAGACAGAAACAAGATTTTAATCAAGTTTCTCATCTTACCATCTCCTTTCCCGATTTGGGGTGTTTGGTTTGGAACAACTATTTGAGCGACTTTAGTTTAGCATGAAATCGTTTTTTAGAAAATTATTTTTAGCTTGAAAAAATAAGGTTTTTATGTTAATATAAAAAATATTATGTTAAACGAATACGACCATAAAAAAATTGAAGCCAAATGGCAAAAATATTGGGAAACTAAAAAACTTTTTGCCGCAGCTGATAAGTCCGACAAGCCGAAATATTATTGTTTGGTTGAGTTTCCTTATCCATCCGGTGATGGTTTGCACGTTGGTCATCCGAGAAGTTATACCGCTATCGATATTTTAGCTCGCAAACGCCGGCTGCAGGGCTATAATGTTTTATATCCGATTGGCTTTGATGCTTTTGGTTTGCCGTCGGAAAATTACGCCATTAAAACTGGCATTCATCCTTCGATTACAACGCAGAAAAATATTGAAACTTTTACCCGGCAGCTAAAAGCTTTGGGCATTTCTTTTGATTGGAGTCGGGTAATTGAAACGACTGATCCGAAATATTACAAGTGGACCCAATGGATATTTTTACAAATGTATAAACACGGCTTAGCTTATAAAGCAAAAATTCCGATTAATTGGTGTTTGTCCTGTAAAATCGGTTTAGCTAATGAAGAAGTGGTCGGTGGTGTTTGCGAACGTTGTGGCGGTATTGTAGAAAAAAGGGAAAAAGAGCAATGGATGCTAAAAATTACCAAATATGCCGATCGCTTAATTGCCGATTTGAATACCGTTGATTATTTGGAAAAAATCAAAACTTCGCAAATCAATTGGATTGGCAAAAGCGAAGGGGTAAATTTTAAAGAAAAAGTTAAAGATTTGGATATCGAATTTGAAGTTTACGATTCAATTCCGCAAACATTTTTAGCTCAAACATTCACGGTAATTGCGCCAGAACATCCTTTGGTTGAAAAATTAATTAAAGGCACTGAATATGAAAAACCGGTCAGGGAATTTGTTAAAAAGATTAAAGACCAAAAAGCCGAAAATAGATTTGAACTGGAAAATGAATTGGAAGGAATATTTACCGGCCGTTATGTCGACAATCCTTTTGGTACTGGTGATTTTCCAATTTGGGTGGCGTCTTATGTTTTGGCTGATTATGGCACCGGTATTGTTAATTGCAGCGCTCATGATCAAAGAGATTGGGATTTTGCCAAAAAATATAGCATTCCTTTAAAAATTGCTTTACTACCAAAAGATAAAAAATTAGCTGAAAAAGTTAAAAATTTGGAAGTTTTTTATCGCGAGCTAGACGGCATTTTGCAAGAGCCGGAAGAATTCAAGGGTTTGAGTTGGGACAAAGCTCGGGAGCCGGTAATTAGATATATTGAAAAACATAAATTAGGAAAACCTCAGGTCAATTATAAACTCCGTGACTGGGTATTTTCCCGCCAACGCTATTGGGGCGAACCGATTCCAATGGTTTTTTGCCAAAATTGCAAAGAAACCGGCGCTTCGCCTGATGGCTGGGTGCCAGTTGCTGAGCGTGATTTGCCGGTAAAATTACCTGACGTTAAAAAATACGAACCAACCGACAATGGCGAATCGCCTTTGGCAGAAATTACCAGTTGGGTAAATACCAAATGCCCGGTTTGCGGCGGACCAGCTAAAAGAGAAACCGATACCATGCCAAATTGGGCCGGTTCCAATTGGTACTTTTTGCGCTATATTGATCCGAAAAATGATAAGCATTTGGCGGACTCTAAAAAAATGGAATATTGGGCGCCAGTTGATTGGTATAATGGCGGTATGGAGCACACCACTTTGCATTTGCTTTATTCCCGCTTTGTCTATAAATTTTTATGGGATATTGGCGCAGTGCCAAAAAATTGTGGATCAGAGCCTTACCAAAAGCGAACCGCCCACGGCATGATTTTGGGCGAAGGTGGAGTGAAAATGTCTAAATCCAAAGGCAACGTGATCAATCCCGACCAAGTTGTGACTGAACTGGGCGCCGATACTTTGCGAGTTTATGAAATGTTTATGGGCCCATTTGATCAGGCAATTCCTTGGGATACTAAAGGTGTGATTGGCGTTCGGCGTTTTATTGAAAAAGTTTGGACAATTTATAATGGCGGGGTAAAAATTGTGCCCGAAGCCCAAAAAGATTTGGTTTTTTTAACAAATAAAACCATTAAAAAAATCAGCCAAGACATTGAAACGCAAAATTATAATACGGCCGTTTCGGCATTGATGATTTTGGCTAATAAAATTATTGAAATTGGCAGTATGGATAAAGATGTGGCCGAAGTCTTTTTGAAAATTCTTTCACCGTTTGCGCCGCATATTACCGAAGAACTTTGGGAGCAGTTGGGTTATAAAAAATCAATCAGCTGTCAGGAATGGCCACAGTTTAATTCGGCTTTAATTAAAGAAGAGGAAGTTGAACTGGTGGTCCAAGTTAATGGCAAATTCCGAGACAGAATAAAAGTATCGCCTGACGTAACCGAGCAGCGAGTTGAAATTTTGGCCAGAGAAAGCGAAAAAGTCAATAAATATTTAGAAGGTAAAGTGGTAAAAAATATTATATTTGTTCCCGGACGATTAATTAATTTTGTTATTTAGCATTAGGCTCTAGGTATTAGGCTTTAGGAAAAAGTCTAACAACCCATCACCTAGCGCCTAGAGCCTAATTACCTAAAATCTAACCTATGGCTATCATTCAAGTTGGTGACGAATTAAAGCAGCATTGGGATAATTTTATCAAAACTAACGCCGCTGACGGCGGCTTGCTGCAATCTTGGCAGTGGGGAGATTTTCAAAAATCTTTAGACAATCGGATTTTTCGATTAGGGGTAATTAATGATGAAGGCCAGTTGCAAGCGGCCGCTTTACTGATTAAACATGAATTACCTTTTGAATATAATTATCTTTATTGTCCTCGCGGCCCGGTGATTAATTCTTTGAGGCGCGATGATTTAACTGCTTTATTCACGGAGATTAAAAAAATTGCCAAAGAAGAAAAAAGTTTTTTATTGCGAGTTGATCCACCTTGGTTGGTTGGCAATGAAAATTTATTAACGGAAGCTGGTTTTCGCAAAGGGGAATATGAAATTCAGCCAAAATGCAGTTTACTGATTGACATTAGTAAAAGTGAAGAAGAAATTTTAGCTCAAATGAAGCAAAAAGCCCGTTATAATTTGGGCTTGGCTCAAAGGCATGGCGTCAAAATCAGAATCAGCGATCAGCTTTCTGACGTAGAATCATTTTGGCAGCTGACCAAACAAACCTCCAACCGTGACGGTTTTTCGCCTCATCCCAAGGAGCATTATAAAAAAATGTTTGAAATTTTAAGTAAAGAAGGTACGGTCAAGCTTTTTTTGGCAGAGTACGATAATAAAGTAATTGCCGTTAATATGGTTTCGTTTTTCAGTCAGGTTTGTACTTATTTGCATGGCTCGTCTTCGGATATGTATCGGGAAGTGATGGCGCCGTATTTATTGCAATGGCAAGCGATTTTGGAAGCCAAAAAACTGGGCTACAAATTTTATGACTTTGGTGGCGTTAACGGTAAAACTTTTAATAATCCAAAATGGAAAGGGATTACGCGATTTAAAACCGGTTTTGCTCCGGAAGTTTTGCCTAAAGAATACGTCGGCAGTTTTGATTTAATCACCAATCCGGTGGTTTATTCAATTTATAAATTTGTTAAACAAATCAGAGGTTAAAAATTCGGTTTTTGTATGATAATTTCCAAGCCAAATCAAGCGGGAATTAATCAGGCCATCGCCATTCTTAAGAAGGGTGGCGTTGTTGTTTATCCAACCGATACGGCTTATGCTTTGGGTGGAATTTATAAAAGCAAAAAGGTTGGGAATAAAATTTTAAAAATTAAAAACCGAACCGATAAAAAATTCACTTTGGTGGCTGCCAGTTTGGCTCAAGTAAATAAATATTTTAAATTAAATGCCTGCCAGCAAGCTTTAGCTAAAAAATATTGGCCCGGGTCGCTTTCTTTGGTAGTTTCGGCGCGTTTTGCCGTTCGGGTACCAAAAAATTATTTGGCCCAAATTTTGGCCAAAAAATCGGGCCAGCCGTTAATTGCCACTTCAGCCAATATTTCCGGCCGGGTTACGATTTACGATAGCCAAAAAGTAATTAAAGAATTTTTAGGCAAAAAATACCAACCAGATTTGATTTTAGCTAATGGGTGCTTGCCAAAAAGAAAAACCTCGACTATTGTCCAGGTTTTTCCTAAAGAAATTAAAATTATTCGCCAGGGTGCAGTGAAAATTAAATTTTAGCGGTAGCAACCAAAGTTAAAAAGAGTGTGTGGTCCAAATCCCATAAAGTTGCCAAGACATTTACTGCCGGATCTGAAAGTACCATAAGTTGGTGGTGTTGGTTGAAGAAGGCAGAGCGCCTGATTTTGGTAAAGTGGATTGGCGCCTCTTAAAAATCTAGCCTGGACCTCAAATAACCCGCTGCACTGGCCGGCTAAGTTGCCGCAAACTGGACAGCTGCCAAGGCAGGTCACTAATGGCGGTGCATCGTATGAACACTTTTTAGGTGGGGCTAAAATTAACATGCTAGTCGAGGGTGAAAAGGCTTGAGCTGTAATTACCCAGGCAATCCCGATAGTGATTATCGTGATAATTAGTAAAGCCAACCAAATATTTACTCGTCTACGCATAAGTCCTTCTAAATAAATCATATCTATATTATATAGGATCACTTAAAATTAAGCAAAAAAATGGATAATTTGGAAAAAGTAAAATTACTTTGCAAAGCTTATGATGTTTGGCCCAGTCGGCAAAAAGGCCAGAATTTTTTGATTAATTCAAAAATTATTGATCAAATTATTACCGCGGCCAATTTATCAACTACTGACAAAGTTTTGGAAGTTGGACCGGGACTGGGAATTTTAACTGAGGCTTTAATTGATAAAGCCGGACAAGTAATCAGTGTTGAATTGGATGATAAACTATTTAAATTGTTAAAAGCTAAATTTGTTGGGGTGAAAAATCTGCAGTTGGTCAATAATGATATTTTAAAAATTGATTTTAAAAATTTCGGCTTGGCGCCGAGTAATTATAAAATTGTTGCCAATTTGCCCTATAATATTACTTCGCATTTTTTGAAAATATTTCTCACTAATCAAAATCGGCCCAAAGAAATGACGCTTTTATTGCAAAAAGAAGTGGCCGAACGAATTTGTGCCGATACTACCAATATGAGTTTACTGTCAGTTTCGGTCCAGCTTTATGGAAAGCCCGAGATAATTAATATTGTTTCTCGCCAAAATTTTTGGCCCAAACCCGAAGTTGATTCGGCGATTTTGAAAATTTCCAACATTAAAGATGTTTTGGCAGTGGATAAGTTTTTATCCGGGATTTCGGAAAAGTTTTTTTGGCAAATTGTAAAAATCGGTTTTTCCTCAAGAAGAAAACAATTACAAAAAAATTTAGCAGCCGGATTGCGGCTTAAACCAGATGAAGTAAAAAAAATGCTAATTCAAGCCAATTTTGATGAAAAAATTCGCGCCCAGAATTTGTCAGTGGCTGATTGGTTAAAACTTGCAAAATTGCTTGATTCTTATTTTAATAAATAGGGTTGAATCACTTGCTATCAAATTAGTTTTTCTGCTATAATATAGCTAAGTTGTGATTAAGATATTTTGTAAAAGGCAGAGCCAAGTTATCCTAGCGGTCTTTTATTTTTTGAGGTTGGTATATGACCAATTTATGTCTTAATCGTTTTAGAATTTAGATTTTAAACTAATAAAAATGGCACCATTTGGCCGACGAAAAAAAGAAAATTTAACAATTTTGGAAGAAATCTATACCAGTTCTGACCTGAAAAAGCCAAAGCCAAAAGAATTGTTAAAAGAATACTTTTCCGACCCTAAAAAAGTTGAGAAACTTCTGTCAATCAGTATCGTGGTTTGTGGTGTTATCGCCATCGGCGCTGGTTTTTTTCAGGTTAGAAACAATCTGGTAAAATATTTTGTACCCAATCAAAAGCAATTAGCCGCTAAAACCAATATTGTGCCGGCTGAAGATTTGCTGGGTTTGCAAAAAAAAGATACTGATGCGGATACTTTATCTGACTATGACGAATTGTACGTTTATTCAACCAGTCCTTATTTAAAAGATAGTGATTCTGATGGAACTGATGATGCCAAAGAAATTACTCTAGGGACTAGTCCAAATTGTCCAAAAGGTCAAAACTGTTTTACGACCGATAGTGCCAGTCAGGGCGACAGTTTATTGCTGACTCAGCAATCGCAACAAGTCCGCCAACTTTTGATTCAGTCGGGTATGACAAAGGAAGAATTAGACCAGTTTACCGATGAAGAAATCTTAAACACTTATCAGCAAGTAATGGCTGAAAATGGAACGGCCGGCGCGACCGGTAGTTTAGGTCAAACCGGCTTGTCAACCGGTCAAGTCAATCAAATGTCTTCTCAGGAAATCCGGGAACTATTGGCCAAAGCCGGTATGTCAGAGGAAATGTTAAATCAAATTTCAGATCAAGATTTAATGCAGTTGGTTTCAGAAACCCTGTCTGGTTCGCAAACCGCTACCGTCAACACCAATGTTAATTCCACTAAGTCCGGTTCGACCCAATCATCAACCAATAAATAATAATGCCTGTGTCTACAAAGGATTTAAATTTATTTCAGCGATTTAAATTGTGGTTTTTAAGGTATTGGTTTTTTGGTTTAAAAAAATCAATTTGCGGGTTAGTGATTGCTAACCTGATTTTTAGTTTACTGACGCCAGCTTTGACCTATCCTTTGGAAATCAATTTTGAAAAAATCAATTTTAAATTAGGTTTTAAAAAAGCCGTAACTGAAGAATTGGTTTTTTCAATTTTAGGCGCGCTGCCTGCCAAAGCGCAAGACGGAGGAGTTGTTGATTGGGAGGCTCAGATAGCAGAAGAATACCAACAGCAGGAAGCAGCTGCCGCTCAAGCTGCCGCTCAAGCAGTGGAAACCAATGATCAAGGAACTCAATCAGCGATTCAGGGTACAACCGAATCGGTTGATAAAACTACCAAAGCGGTTAAAACCGCCGATAAAAATGAAGCCAAAAGACAAACCTGGCGAGAAAAACTCCAAAAGTTGACTGACAAATTGAAAAATGCGGTTTTCATTGCTTTAAAGCAGGGTTTAAGTCAGATGATGAATACTTTGGCTTATGATGTGGCAACTTGGTTTGCTTCCGGCGGCGAGGGTCAGCAGCCGATGTTTTTGACTGAAGGTTGGGGAGCTTATTTGACCAATGTGGCTGATGAAGCCGGCGGGCGATTTTTAGAATCATTGGGCGAAAATTGGATCGGTTTGAATATTTGTAATCCAAGCAGTCTGTCCTTAAAAGTCAGTTTGGGTTTGGGATTGGCTCATACTCAAAGACCGAAAGCGCCAGAATGTACAATTACAGAGTTGGTTCAAAATTGGGAAGGTTTGATCCAGGACGCAAATTTTTTGGAGCGATTTTCGCCGGCCTTTGATCCGGAAAGTAACGACATCGGTATTGCTTTTACGGTTTTTAACAAATCAGAAGAATATAAAACCAAAACTCTTTTAGCCGCTTTGAAACAACGTGAAGAAGACAAAGGCTTGATCGGTAAAATCTCTCGAATTACCGGAAAGATTTTAACCCCGACGGTAATGATTGAAGGTCAGGCTAAAAGTTTATCGGAATTGAAAGATCCGGAATGGGCCAAAGTTCAATATGGTGATATTGCTTTAGATGCGGTGGCCACTTTTGCCAATACTTTGGTGGGTAAACTTTTTGAGCGGTTATTTAAAGAAGGGTTGCTGGCTTTGAAAGGTGGCAGCTCAAGCGGGTCAAACTCAGCTTTTAGTTTGCCGACTTTCAGCTTTACCAATTCCAATCAGTCTGATGAAGAGATATATTTAGGCGATGGTGGTAGCCAAATTTTTGCCGGTACTCAGGCGGCCAGTGTTAGATTTTTAGACTTTTTGCAAACCGGTATTTTTAAACAAGGGCCTTACGACTTACTTTCAAAATTTACTTTTTGTCCCGATCCGTCAAATCCCGGACCGGATGAATGTATTATCAAGCCGGATTTTCGAGTGGCGATTGACAAAGAGTTAACTCTGGCTCAGGCAATTGATCAAGGTTACATTGATGGTGATGCGCCGTTTGGTTTTATGGATTATGACGCCAGTTCCATTTATCGTGGCATTCCTTACCGTAGTATTGTTATTTTACGTGCTCATCGAATCGTACCGGCCGGCTGGGAAATTGCCGCCAAAGCCGTTAATCAATACACCAAAGGAAAAACTTATAGTTTAAAAACTTTAATTTCCGAAGGAAAAAATCCCGACAGCCTGTTTTACGGCTTGATCGATCCCAACTGGGTTTTAAAGGCGCCTGATCATTTTTGTAAAGCCGAAGGCTTTGGTCAAAATATCGTTTTTGAAGATATTAGCCCGGGAATTGATGCCAATAACGACGGTGACTATATTGATAATGGCGATACTTTACCGCAACGCTTGATCGGCCGCGGTGAATATTGCGCTGATTTTCAGTCTTGCATTAAAGAAAATGATGATGGTTCTTGTAAATATTACGGCTACTGCAGTGAGGAAAGAAGAGTTTGGAATTTGGAAGGAACAACTTGTCCGGATAAATTTAACACTTGTCAGTCTTTCCAAAATAGCAGCGGGCAGCTTGTGAGTTATCTTAAAAATTCTTTGGAATATAACGGTTGCAGCATTGATAATGCCGGTTGCCGCTGGTATTGTCAGCAGTATAATCCGATCAATAATATTTGGACATGTGTTAACGAAGGCAATAGAATCCTTAAACCTTGCACTCAATCAGAAAAAATTTGCAGTGTCAGTTTAGCTAATTGCAGCACCGACAGTGACTGCGGCAGTAACGGTGGTAAATGTATTGAAGGCTGCAAATTAAGCGCGACTTGTGAAGTAGCTAGCGGCCAAACTGCTTGTTCGGATCAAACCTCGCAAGTCGGTTTAGATATTAGCGAGCCATGTTCAAGCGGCTCAAAGTGGTGGAATCAAGGTTCGGGATTGTGCCAGGTATCGGCTGGTTGTGTCGTACCAAAAAGAGGTGTTTCTTGCAGTACCAGTAGCTGTGATTCGTTAAATAACCTGTTGCCGAATCCAAGTTTTGAAACCGGTGTGGCGCTATTACCTACCGGTCCGATATATTTATTTGATAAATGGTCAGCCGATGCTGTCAGCGCGGTTTATTTTGAAAAAGCTTCCGGCGCCAATGAAAAAATTTACCTTGGAAATAATAGTCTCAGATTTTTTACTTACAGCAGTTCTCAAACTGCCACAGTGACATCTGACTCTTTTAATTTGACGGCCGGTACCTACACCTTTTCCAGCCAAGTCTTTAGCCGATTGAATTTTGGTACGGCAACCATTAAAATTTTAGACGAAGATGGTAATGTTTTAAATAGTAAATCCAGCTCAGTCAAATATGATTGGGAGCGGTTGGTTTTTGATTTTACCTTGCCTTCAAACCAGACCGTTAAAGTTCAAATCGAAGTTAGCGGCGGTTTGATCAGCGGTGCGGTTTGGTTTGATGACTTTAAAATCACCAATAGCTGCGTGACCAATCCGATCACTTTAACTTTAGTTGGTACGATTGATCAGACAGAAAGCAAATTACATTTAGATCGTGATGCGGCAAATTGTTCGTCAGAAAACGCCGGCTGCACGGAATTGATTAGAACTAAATTGAACTACGGTACCAATATTATTCCTAATAGCAGTTTTGAAACTTGGTCGGATGATTCCGCTTTACGGGGTTGGATTGGCGGCGTTAAACAAGTCACTAACGATGCCAATAATACCAACAAAGCAATGGTTGGTAATTCCAGTGTTTTAATCCCTGTCACCGGCGGTGCCGGCGTAAAAACTTTCCCGTTAATTGCTGCCTTGCCGGCAACGGTTTATTATTTGTCTTTTTGGGCAAGAATTGATTCAACGACTGATTATACGGCTCAGGATTTTGTTCGCTTAAATTGGAAAGAAGGGGCGGTAAATAATAATAAACAATTAGAATTTTTTAATAGTCCCGACATCACTCTTGGCTCTAGCTGGCGCCGATTTGTCAGTGATCCAACCAGTACACCAATCAATGGTACCGATTTTGATATTGAATTCAGGGGTAATTCGACTAACCCAGTTTACATTGACGGTGTTCAGTTGGAAGCAATCGGCTCGGAAGGTTATTATTCAACTTACAAAGACTACGGTCTGGTTAATTTAACTTATCTTAAAAAAGCCCCGGCTTCTTTGGGGTGCACCGGAGATTATTTAAATGATCCGGGTAAATGTAATGACTACGCTTTGTACTGCAGCAAAGAAGAAGTTGGTTGCGAAGCTTATACGCCGGTAAGCGGTTTTGGCCAGACAATTCCGGGTGTGGCGGCTTTGGACGATTATTGTCCGGCCGTATGTGTCGGTTATGAAGCCTATAAACAGTCAACAACTTATTTTGAAAATCAAGAAGCGATTGAATACTTTATTCCAAAAACCGCCAAAAGTTGTGCGGCCGTAGCCGAAGGTTGTGATGAATTTACCAATTTAGACAAAGCTTCCAAGGGTGGTGAAGATAAAGAATATTATAAATATTTACGTTTGTGTCAAAAACCAGACGCGCCGGGTGCGGCTTGCCAAAATTATTACACCTGGCAGGGTTCGGGTGAAACCGGTTATCAATTAAAAGTTTATAATCTTTCCACTGGCACCAACGGGCCGGTTGAAGTCATTGAGTATAACGGAACGGAAACTAGTTGGCCGGATTATTGGTGCGGCGATAAAACGCCAGGCGATAACGGCCGGCCGGAATGCTGCGATGGCGCTGAAGATTTAACCAGTAACTCATTTTGCAAACAGCTTTATGCCGTTGATGGAAAAGTTTATTATCAAATTTATCCTAATACCGTTACCTGTTCGGATAATTGTTTGGCGTATCGTAAATCTCGGTTAGGAGAATCTGAACAAGTTGCAATTGCTAATTGTGAAGGTACTCATGGTGTTTGGGATGCAGCTAGCACGGCTTGTATCTATCAGGCAATTCCCAACGAAGGTTTGGCTTGTGCGGCGTCCGAAGCCGGTTGTCGTGAATATCGGGGTAATGCCGGCGGTAATATTTTTAATGCCTATGAGAATAATTTTGAAAGTGCCACTTTCAGCGGTTGGCGTTATGGTCAAATTGATTCAGAAGCTTTATCAGTTGGTGGCCACTCGCTAAAGAGTCAATATATCACTGAATCAGGTATCAGCAATAATCGTTTAGCCACTATTGTCGGTAAACTCAGCAGCGGCACTTGCAATGACAGAAGATATGCGGTTTGCAGCCAGACGGTTACCGTTAATTGTTTTAATCCAAATTTAAACAAGTGTATTGCCGAAGATTTGATCACTCACGAAACTTGCAGTGTTGATATTAACCAAGAATATTGCAGCCCGGTTAATAATGTCATGGGTGATAATAAAACTTATTTGATTTCTTTTTGGGCCAAATCCGCATCAGCTGGCTTGGCCGAAAATGTTCAGCTGCAAATCAGTACTACAACCGCTGCTTTACCTTTGGCTGTTGGTACGGCCAATATTTCGCCCGATTGGAATTATTATAATTTTGGTCCGTTTGTTTATCAGGGTGGTGATCAGTCAGCGCAACTCAGTTTGGTTGGTCCAAGCACGAGAAATGTTGATTTTTACATTGATAATATTAAAATTATCGAAGTAAAAAATTACACTTACGTCATCAAAGGTTCTTGGCAGACGCCTGTCAGTTGTGACACCAATCCGTTTGTTGATCCTACAGTGTCGGCACCGCAGTTTATGCTTGGTTGTAGACAGTATTCGGATTTTTATAACCGGATTCATAATTTAAAATCATTCAGTCGTTTATGCCGTGAGCAAGCCGCCGGTTGCGAAGCTTTGATTAATACCAATAATTCCCAGTCGCCTTTTGAGCAGGTGTTTAATGTCGGTGATGCCACCAGCCAAGTTAAAATCTCAGCCGATCAAATCGTTTATTTGGTCAATCGGCCGGCATACCAATGTGAAGCTCAAGCCAAGGGTTGTCAGGCTTTGGGTCAACCGGTGATCAATTATAATGATCAAGTGACTGATTATAAAACAATTTATAAAATAAACAATCCTGACAATTATAGCTCCAGTTTATGTTCAAGCGCTGAAATTGGTTGTAATGAATTCCAAACCGGAACCGGTTTTTCTTACTTTAAAGATCCCGGATCAAAAACTTGTGAGTATTTACCCATACCAAATCAAAATACTTTTGGCTGGTTTAAAACTGGCACTACGGCCACTTCTACGCCGGATTGTCCTTTGATCCAGCCATCGCTTGGTCAGCTTCATCCGGGTAATGGCTACGTCGGACTTTGTTCAAGTGAGTATAGTACTTGTACTCAGTTTATTGATCCGACCACTGACTATGGTAAAAATTTGGTGTTTAACGGTAATTTAAGACCCGGCATTATCAGGGATTTGGATATTAATGATTATCCGGACGGTTGGGAAAATCGGAGTATTAATTCGTCACTTCCGGAAAGAGTAAATTTGCAAAAAGTATCATTAAAGCACGACAAACTTTATACCTTAACCGTTACCGGTACCAGCAGTTATCGAGCCTATGGCCAGCCTTGGATTGAAATTGCCAATTGTCCCGGGATTACTTCGTTTGACCATTCTTTGGTAAGTGTTTGTGTTAACGCCGATGGTTTTGCCGCCGAAGTTGGCGGGGCGCCAAAGATGTGTGCCGCAGATTCGGACTGTTTGAGCAGTCAAAAATGTGGCGGCAATATTTTAGCTCTGCCCTGGCAGCAGCAAGATACCAGAACTAGCGCTGATATTGCCAATTTGCCCGAAGAAAGACAATACTCCGGCCGGTTCTTTGTGCCAAATCGCGATCAAGTTTGCAGATTGATAGTTCATTCCAGCTATTCTTTTGGGATTAATAACGCGGCCACTAAAGTTAATGAGTTTATTAATGAAATCAAAATAACGCCAACCGATGTCAGTTATGTTTTGGAAAATACGGTTGATAAATTAAGCTGCAACGGTGTGGTTAATAATGAAGAGGGTTGTGTGTTATTCAATAACCGCGCGGCGGTAAATTATAAATTAGGTGAAGATGATACCAGCTATTTGACTTTTGATGCTGATGCAAGTGATCCGGGTGTTAATCATGGAGTTGCCGTGTCTCAATGTTCGGGGGTTTGTGATTCTAACGCTATTTTGAAAGTTAAACCGGATCGGATTTGTGATTCTTGGCTTTATTGCAGCAGCTATGCGACCCTGAAAGCCGGCGAAGAATCGGAAAGAAACGAGTGTACCAGTATCGGTCTTTGCAGTTCTTTGGATGATAATGGCAATTGTAATGATTTTGCGCCTTTAAAGAAAGGTACTGACCGAAAATCTTATTACGAAACCACAGAAGAAATTAAAAATTTAAGCGGTTATACCAAAGCCGGTCTTAATTTTGACAATCAATTAAGAAAGTCAAA
>JBAYJS010000021.1:0-17670 GCA_041664985.1 Candidatus Buchananbacteria bacterium
ATTTTCCATAAATCAACGCTGGCTTCCGAACAAAGCAACCGATCAACCAGCTGCTCTTTGGACATTTCCAAGCTAAAAACGCCAACCGAACCTTTACCGCGAACCGCGACATTTCTGGCAATATCCAAAGCTAAGGTGGTTTTACCCATTGAAGGCCGGGCCGCCAAAATTATCGAATCGGATTTTTGTAAACCCGCCAAAACATTGTCTAAATCATTAAAATAAGTCGGCACGCCGCGCAGTTTGCCCGAACCTTTATGCAATTCATCGATTCGATCAAACGCTTCGGTCAAAACATCAGTAATTGAAACAAAACTGCGTTTTAAATGTTTTTGCGAGACATTAAATAGCGACCGTTCGGCTTTATCCAGTAATTCACTGATTTCTTCGGCTTCCTGGTAACCCAGCTCGGTAATTTCTGACGCTGCCGAAAGTAACCGCCTTAAAGTCGCTTTATTTTGAACAATTTGCGCGTAATAAACCACGTGGCTGGAAGTTGGCACGGAATTGGCCAAACTGGTCAAATAAGACCGCCCGCCAAATTTTTCCAATAAGCCCTTTTCTTCCAACCGGCTGCCCAAACTCAGCAAATCAATCGGCTCACGCTTTTCATAAAGCTCTTTCATGGTTTCAAAAATTGCCTGGTGGCTGTCTTTGTAAAAATCACTGGCACTGATAAAATCAGCAACCCTAATGATTGAATCCTTATCGATTAGCAAACAACCAAGCAAAGATTGCTCCATTTCAATGTTTTGCGGCGGGATTTTTCCGAAATTTTCTTTGATTTGAGTCATATATACCAATAAATTAATATTTCAACTCTATCATCTTACACTAGTTTCAGCCCCCAACACAAGTCAAAACTGGCCACAAATTATCCACTAGTTACACCTAACCTTCTTGCCAACCAATCCGCTTTAACCTATAATCTTAAAAGATACGATAATTAAATCTTAACTAAAAAATTATGTCTGGTTATGCAATTATTCTCGCCATCATTCTAATTCTCTTTGTCTTCAAAGGCTTTTTTGTCGTCCGGCCGATTGAACGATTTTTAGTGGAACGCTTTGGTAAGTATAACCGGTTTGCCCAGCCGGGACTGCATTGGTGTATTCCTTTTGTTGAAAAAACCTATCGCATTAATATCACTGAGCAAATGGTTGATGCCGAGCCACAAGAAATTATCACCAACGACAATTTGAACGCTCGAGTTGACGCCCAGATTTATTTTAAAGTTAAAAATGATGAAACTAGCATTAAAGACTGCCAATATAATGTCAATAATTACAAACAACAGATTGTCAGTTTAGCCAGAACCACTTTGAGAAATATCATTGGTACTTTAACTTTAAAATCAGCTAACTCGGAACGGGATAAAATTAATTCGGAATTACTAAAAACTTTATTAAACGAAACCAAAACTTGGGGTATTGATATTGTCCGAGCCGAGCTTAAAGAAATTGATCCGCCTAAAGATGTCCAGGAAACCATGAATAAAGTGGTTAAAGCGGAAAATGAAAAAATTGCTGCCAATGACTACGCCAATGCCACCGAAACCCAGGCTGACGGCGAAAAACGTTCACAAATCAAAAAAGCCGAAGGTATTAAACAAGCCAAAATTTTAGCCGCCGAAGGTGAATCTGAAGCCATTAAATTGGTTAATGAAGCCGCTGACATGTATTTCAAAGGCAATGCCCAGTTATTAAGAAAACTTGAAGCGGTCGAAACTGCTTTATCCCAAAATGCCAAAATTGTGGTTAACTCGAATTCAGAATTGATTAATGTAATCGGGGATATGGCCGGAGTACCAATTATTAAAAAATAAACAGTCCAAATAAATATTAAAAGCGGCTTGAATTCACCGGCCGCTTTTGGTTTTAAAAAACCTTGCAATTTTTAAAAAAGTCTGCTATTATCAAATTTATAAATCATGGGGCGTTACCCGTCTGCCACGCAAGCCGAGAAATAACTTTGGATTGCGAGGCGTTGCGGGCAGGGCTTAGTTGGTAGACCCGTCAGCTGGCAACCTTTAAGCCAATGATTTATAGATTCAATACAAAAAATCAGCCATAGTAAGAGAGAAACAACTAAAAAGTTACCAAGACAGAGAGTTTATTAAAAAATTCAGACTGGGGCGTTAGCTCAGTTGGTAGAGCAGTGGCCTTTTAAGCCAATGGTCGGAGGTCCGATCCCTCCACGCCCCACCAACAAAATTCACTGGCTCAAACCGGTGTTTTTTGTTTAAGTTAAAAGTTTTTAAGGGGTCTGAACCATAGTAATTTTGATTTTGCATGAAATAGGGGGGGTGGTATAATAAAATTAATTCTTTTAATATAAATCATAATTTACTAATCAATCTAACAAAAACTATGAGGTACGCTCGTCTAGTAATTTATTCACTAATCTTTTGTTTTTTGGCAACATTTATGGTTGGACAAGTTTTGGCGCAAACCAATAACCCTGCTGACATTCAATCAGGCTGGCTGGTTAAAAACAATAAATATGCCGAAGTATTCTACGTAGACGCTAGCAAAATGCTAAGGTGGATTAATAATGAGGCAACTGCCGCAAAACAGTTTGGTCCTAACTGGAACAAGATTATCAAAGAATATGATGATCTTGGCAAAGCTGGCTTAAAATTTGGTGATGAAATTAAATTGAGCGATCCTTTGATTAATCAACCTAGCAACAATGGCACATTAAAATTTTCTGTAAATGAAATTGATAGCGGATGGCTTTCTGGCATTGCCGTAGATAGTGCTAATAATTTATACTATCTTAACCGAGTAACAAAAGGCGATGCAGACGTAACTCAGTTAAAAAAATACTCTAATAATAAAACTGAAGTTATTGCCGAGGGAGATTTGAGTCGGATTTTTATTGATAAAAAAGGCAACATTTGGGGTTATTGGCCCAGCCTTGGCACTAATGATTCCGGTCTATTTAAACTTCAAGGCAATCAATGGGTGAATTTTGCTTCAAAGAGCAATTTTTTGCCTGATAATGTAATTTATGACATTGCTGAAAATTCAAAAGGTTTGTGGATTGCCACATACGGCGGCCTGGTTTTATATGATTATAATACCTGGAAAGTATTTACCTATAACGACTGGAAACCTACTGATTATTTTAAAAAGAATGATGTTGAACAAGTTGAAGCCAATGATTCTTATGTTGTCTTTGGTAATTTTTTTGACACCTACGTCTACCAAGACAGCAAATTTACTAAATTAGCTGGTTCATTCAAAAATGGCTATGATCTATACTTAGACGGTGATGAGTTATGGCAATATGCCCAAAGCTGGGATGAAGGCTTGTTTAGATACAATATAAAAACTGGTAACCAAAAATTGTTCAGTGTGAACGATGGCTTAAGTAGCGGCAAAATGGAAAAAATTACCAAAGATCATAATGGCAATTATTGGTTTTTGCCATACAGCACTGACAAAACACCATTTTATGGCATATATAAATTTGATGGATCCAAATTCACTCAATACAATCGACCAGAAAATATGATTAACTATGGTCAGTTTCAAAAAATTGCCACCGACAGCAAGAATAATATTTACGTTACTGACGGTAATGCTATTTATAAATTGGATACTACCTCTAGTTCAGCCGGCTCCACTTCTGCGGACGTAACCATAAAAAGTTTAGAATATGTACCTTCAGTATCGACGGCAACAAAGGCTCAATTCTTAATAGAAGTTGGCAATGGTGCCGGAAAAGCCTATCATGCCATGTTTTATAGCGATTACAAAGAAGGTCAAAATAATGTTAACTTTTTAGGTTATGGCGCTTCCTGCGGTCCAAAGTCAAGCGTGTTTAGTGGTTCAAAAGAAAGCAGCTGGGATGTTTCCAGTGGTTGCTTTATTGGTGCGTATTGGAATAATCCCATTCGCGGAGAACATGAAATCACGGTCGTATTAAGTTAAGACAGCAGCTTTTATAACACCATGCATGGTACTGTAACCGCCAAATTTAAAGTAAATATAACAAAGTAGTTATTAATCAGCATGATTGGCAAAGAGAATAATCAGGACACAAATCAATATTTAAATTCTGAGTCTGAATGGAAGGATGCTCACGTTGGAGCTATCGTTGGCACTATTATTGGTTTACTGGCCATAGGTGCCACTTTGTGGTTATTTAATTGGAATGAAAATCGACTTGATATTTCCAAATTAGCCGCAACTTCAATTAATATTGATGCTTCTGCACCATTACAAAGCCAAGATAATAATAAATTAGCTACGGTTTCTGGTATTATAACAACCGACGAAAATTTATCAGATAATTTATACGTAAAACCGGGTAAGTACATTTTTGTTCGGCGTGACGCTCAAATGTACGCCTGGGATGAAACTGAAAAAGATGATTATAATTGCATAGCAGATAAAAGTGAATATTGTCGGGGCGGTCATAAATACACGTATAGTAAAGCTTGGACATCTCATCCACATAACTCAGATTATTTTGCAGCTAAATCGAGATTTTACAATCCAGAGATAAAAATAACCTGGCAACTATTTAAATCCGCTAACATTAAAATCGGCAATTACTCATTGGCCAATAGTAGCTGGCAAGATTCAGGCGGTAGTAACGAAAGTTTAAATACAGATATTGTAAATGCTAGCTCGACCCAAACTCAAAAAACAACTGATGGTTGTTTATATTTTTCATTCGGCAGTGGTAACGAGAATCAGCCACAAATTGGCGACCAAAGAGTTTGTTATTATATCTTAAAATCTGGGTCGCCAGTACTGGTTATGGGGAAAATTTCGAATGATGTAATATCACCATTTTCCGCTGCAGATAGTCAAAAATTATTTCATATATTCACCTTAACAAAAGATGAGGCAATCAAGAGTTTGCACCTACAGCACGAGATGATTAAATGGGCATTGAGATTTGTTTTATGGATTTTACTATTTTTTGCCTTAATCGGCGCTGCCAGTTTGGCGACTTATTTTGCCCTGCCTAAATTTGAAGATTACAAAAAACTTTTTGAGGAAAATGTTAGCATATTAAGTACTAAAAATGGCGGGTTAAAATTATTAGGCAGAATTGGAAAAATGAGCTGTGGTAGCTGTTCTGTGATTAGCTTTATAATAATCTATGCTCTTATTATTGAATACCTTGCAATATTAGTATTTGAAACATACGGAATGACTATAGTCGGTGAGGGAATTATAATTTTGGGTATAATCATTACCATACCAATTACATTTTTCTACTACTCTCGCGCATATAGAAAACAGCTTAATAAGTTAGAAAATGCAAAAAAATCTACCCAAACATAATTAAACCGCGTGTTTTAATATTGGCCCAAACTTCCTCCCACAAATAGTCATCAAAAAACCGTCTGTAATTTCAGGCGGTTTTTTGCCTGCCTGGCTTTGGTGGGGTATAATAAAAGCATGAAGTTACTCAAAATATTAATATTTTTTTATTTTTTTATCTCATTATCTTCGGTGATAGTGTTTTTTTCTGTTTTTGATTTGAATTATTACCAAAATCAATACGACCTAATAAATTTTAATCAAAAAATCAGTAAATCCGCCGCGATAGTCCAGGTGAAAGATTTGTATGACTATTTAAACGGCGCCAAAGATCAAGTTAGCTTCACTTATACTAATCGAGAGTTACTTCACCTGTCAGATATAAAAAATATTATTTTTTACCTCAAACTGACCGCTACCATTTCAACCATTTTGACTATAGTTTTATTATTAAAAATTTATCAAAAAACCGGAATAAAAAGTGTACTTGAAACCCTGCTTTGGTCTAATCTTTTTTCCTTGATTATTTATTTTTTACTCACGATAGGTTTTGTCACTGGTTTTGATCAATTATTTTTACTGTTTCATCAAATAATGTTTAGAAACGATTATTGGCTGCTTGATCCGGAAACTGAAATTTTAATAAATTTATTCCCACCGCAATTTTTTGCCAATTTAGCCATTAAAATATTAAAAACCTTGATTTTTGTTAATATTATCTCCATTATTTTATTGTTACCAATGCAGGCTAAAAAAATAAAACAATACTTTTTTTCAAAAATTTAGTCTTTAAAATAAAACCATTGTCTGGTATACTGGATTAGCCATTATTAATTTATTTAGAAAAATTTATGAATAATAAAATCGAAAAAATTCAAGTTTTTGGTTCGGGCTGCCCGTCTTGCAAAAAGCTTTTTGAATTAACCAAACAAGTGGTTGGGGAATTGGAAATCACCACCGAAGTTGAATATGTCACTGACCTGCAAAAAATTATGAAACTTGGCGTTATGACTTTGCCAATTCTTGCCATAAACGATCAAGTAGTTTCTGCCGGTGTTATACCCAAACCGGAAAAATTAAAAAAATTAATTTCTGATTACCAACCAAAAAATTCTAATACCACTCCAAAATCCGGCTGCTCTTGCGGGTTGGGCTGTTGCTGCTAATATGGATATTTTTTACCCCATCAAAATTTTAGCGGATTTTATCACTTATTCTTTGCTTAAAATCAAAGCCGAAACGCTTTTGGCAGAAGCGGTTGATTATTTTATTTTTGACACCATTAAAATCCTGATTTTACTCGCAGTTATTATTTTTATTGTTTCTTTGGTTAGAACCTATCTGCCGCCGGAAAAAATAAGGCAATTTTTGATTAAAAAAAATCCTTATTTGGGCTATATACTGGCGGCACTTTTTGGCATCATCACGCCGTTTTGTTCTTGTTCGGCCATACCTTTATTTTTAGGTTTTGTTCAGGCCGGCGTACCTTTGGGCGTGACTTTTTCTTTTTTAGTCGCTTCGCCAATGATTAATGAAGTGGCACTGGTTTTACTTTTTGGTCTTTTTGGCCTAAAAATTGCCGCTTTGTACATTTTCAGTGGCCTAATAATTGCCATAGTTTCTGGCATTATTATTGGCCGGCTCAAAGTAGAAAATTTAGTCGCTGATTTTGTTTGGCAAAATCAAATAAAAAATATTAACTTGGGCAACGAAAAAATGTTGTTTAAGGATCGGATTACTTATGCCAAAAGCTATACCTGGGATATTATTAAAAAAGTTTGGCCCTACATCATTATCGGTGTCGGTGTCGGCGCTTGGATTCACGGCTATGTTCCGGCTGACTTTTTAGCCAAATATGCCGGCGCTGACAAATGGTATGCTGTGCCGTTGGCCGTATTGATTGGCATTCCGCTTTATTCAAATGCCGCTGGCGTTATTCCATTAGTTAGCGCTCTAACGGAAAAAGGAGTGGCCATCGGCACTTCTTTGGCTTTCATGATGGCAATAACCGCCTTATCTTTGCCCGAATTTATGATTTTAAAAAAAGTCATGAAAACCAAATTAATTTTTATCTTCGCTGGAATAGTCGGACTAGGTATTATTTTTACCGGCTATTTGTTTAATTTTATTTTAAAATAACTTAATGAATACTTTAACGATTTTTTTAATCTCAGTTGGTTTGGCCATGGATGCGTTTGCGGTTGCCATTACCCAGGGTGCCAAATTCCACCAAAAATTAAATTTTGCGTTAAAAATTGCGATCTTCTTTGGCTTTTTCCAATTTATTATGCCAGTTTTGGGCTGGTTAGTTGGTATTTGGTTTGAAAATATCATTAATGGCATTGATCACTGGCTTGCTTTTATTATTTTAGCGGTTTTAGGGGTAAAAATGATTATTGATGATTTTTCTGGCACCAAACAAGACGATAACCAACGCTTTGACAATAAAATTTTAACCGCTTTGGCCATTGCCACCAGCATTGACGCTTTAATTGTCGGCGCCAGCTTTGCTTTTTTGAAATCACCAATTTTTTTGTTGGCAATTTCTGCCGGCGTGATTGCATTTATTTTTTCTTTAGTCGGCGCGCTTTTTGGCCAAGGCTTAAAATTTTTAGTGGGTGAAAAAATTAAAGCGCTGGGCGGAATAATTTTAATTATTATCGGTTTAAAAATTTTACTTGAACACTTGCTTTAAACTTAAATAAAAACCAAGCCAAAGTTTTCAAATCCAATTGTCTTTACTGCCAAAATTAGGTATAATATAGTTGTATGGAAAACATTCAACGACCAAAAATTGGCTTAGCTTTAGGTAGCGGCGGTGCCAAAGGGTTGTCTCATATTGGCATAATTAAAGCTTTTGAAAAAAACAATATTCCGATTGATTTTATTGCCGGCTCCAGTATCGGCGCTTTAATCGGTTCATTTTATGCGGCTCATAAAGACTCAGCTTTAATGGAAAAGACCGCTCTGGGAACTAATTGGAAAACCAGTTTTTATTTAATTGATCCGGCTTGGCCCCAAGGTTTTATCAAAGGCAAAAAAATCGAATCTTTGCTAAAAGATTGGCTAAAAAAAGTTGATTTTTCTAATTTACAAATACCTTTGACAGTCGTGGCAACTGATTTAATCACCGGCCAGGAAGTTGATTTATCAACTGGTGATATTATCACCGCCGTTCGAAGCAGCCTTTCGGTCCCGGCGATTTTTGAGCCGGTCAAATACCAAAATTATTTGCTTGCTGACGGTGGCCTATGTAATCCATTACCGTCTGAAGTAGTTAGAAAAATGGGCGCTGACATTGTGATTGGCGTAAATTTAGACAGCGGCAATTTTGGGCTGGAACAAACGGAAATCTTTTCTGGCAGCGCCAAAATCAACTGGTCTAAAATTTCCATCAGATCCTTAAATATTTTACGCCACTACTTGGCTAAAAATAGTTTTGATTTAGCCGATTTGATAATTGAGCCGGAAGTTGCTGAAATTGGTTTGATGGGCTGGAAAGAATTTTTTGACACCAAACAAACCCAAAAACTGATTGATTCTGGTTTTAGCGCGGCTCAAGCGGCGATGCCAAAAATAAAAAAATTAATTGAACAAAAATAAAAAAATCATTTATCAGTTTTATGTCAAATAAATTTGTCTATAAAAATTTAGCGCTTCAGCCTGGAGAAAAAATTGTAAAAATTGTCCGGCAGACAAATTTAAAACTTTATCGTCAGCTAATTTTGCCAATTGTCGTTATCGCTTTGGCTTTTTTCTTTTTATATCCGTTGTTTTTTTGGGGCAAAAAGGGGATTGCCATTTTTGTTTTGGCTCTCACTATCGGCTTAATTTTGGGTTTAAGAAATTTTTTGATTTGGTATCTTAAAATTTTTATTATCACCAATTTTCGAATAATTGATATCGATAAGCAAAACCTGCTTAAAAAAACTGTTTCCGAGGTTGGTTTGGATAAAATTACCGACATTTTTTACCAAGCCAAGGGCGTTAGCCAAACTTTAACCCGCCAGGGTAATTTAGAGATAATTTTACCGGATAAAAAAACCAAGCTTGAATTTCGCAATGTGGCTTTTCCCGAGCAGCTGCAAAGCCTGATTTTGCAGCTAAAAGCCGATTTTCAGTCCGAAAGAATCAATTTAAGCCAGCTAAACAGCGAGGGAATTATGGATTTGTTGCGAAAAATCAAAAGAAAAATCGGCCGGGAACAACTTGAGGAGTTTTCAAACCGCATTTTGGCAGAAAAAATTGATGAACTCTAAAAAAAGTGCTATAATTTAGATAGTTATAACAAACAATGGAGTTGAGAAACGCACCGAAAAATAAAAAAAATCGGAAAATTTTATTTTTTCTCCTACTGGGAGCTGTGATTTTAGTTGTAATCTCAATTAATCTATTCAATACCTGGCAAAAAAATCAGCAAATTAACCAGGAGATTAACGGTTTAACCCAAGAAATCGAAAATTTGGAAAAAAGCAACCTGGAAGCAAAAAGATTGATTGAGTATTTTAATTCTGATGCCTACATTGAAGAAAAAGCCCGCATTGATTTAGGTCTGCAAAAGGCCGGGGAAAAAGTTGTTGTTGTTCCCAATACCACCAGTAATGCAAAAAATAGTGAAAAATCAACTGAAAAACCCAAGGATTACTCAAATCCTCAAAAGTGGTGGCAATATTTTTTCAAATAATTTTTTAGTATGGCTGATTTAAAAAAATCATCAAATTTAGATGACCAAGAGGTGGAAAAACTTCGATCGGCGGTTTTAAAGTGGATTGAAGCTAAGCCGGAAGATCCGGCCGTGACCGCTAAACCCAAAAAAACTGCCACTCCCAAACCAACTGCACCAAAAATCAAGCCTCAACTGGAAAAATCAGTTCAATTGCCGTCGGTCAAATCCTCAATTAGGCCTGAAACAAAGACTAGCCAGCCAAAACTTAAAGTGTCAAAAAAAATCAGTTGGTTCAAACTCACAATCAGTCTGATTGCCATTGCCATTTTAGCCTTGATAATCTTTGGCGCCGGAATTTATTATTTTAAATGGGATAATCCAGTGGTTTTATCAATAACAAAAATTATCCCTTACCCGGCCGTAATTTATAACAATCAAGTAACATCTTATTACGACTGGGCCAGCCAAGTTAAATCATTGAGAAATTTTTATGACCGTCAAAAATCAATCACGCCAGAGCTTGATGTGCCCAACCTAAAAGATACCCAAAAACATGTTTTAGATCGAGTGATTGAAAAATTTTTACTTGAGACTGGCGCAAAAAATTACGGCATCAAAGTCACCGCCGATGAAATCAACCAAGAAACCGAGCAACTGGCCAAAGAAATTGGTTCCTGGGACGCTTTAAAAAATCAGTTGAATCAACTTTACGGCTGGGACGTTAATGAATTTCAAAAAGAAATTGTCCGGCCATTACTTTTGAAAAATAAACTGAAAAAGGCTTTAATTTTAGACGAACGTTTCAGCCAAAAAGAAATCCAAAAAGCCAACGAGGTTTTGGCTTTGGCTAAAACCGAAGGAAACGCTTTTGATCAATTGGCAATTCAATACAGCGAAGAAGCCACCGGACCTCAAGGCGGGGATTTGGGATTTTTATCACCCAACCAATTAATGCCTGAATTCAAAGATGCAATTATCAATTTAGAACCCGGCCAAATCAGCGAAGTGATTAAAACCACTCTTGGCTATCATATCGTAAAAATTGAAGAAAAATTAATGGATGACAACAACGAAATAACCCAGATTAGAGTCAGACATATTTTAATAAAAGCTAGAGACTTAAACCAATATTTGACTGAGTTAAAGACCAAAAGTACTATTATTAAATTTGTTATTTTATAAAAATCGGCCAAGTGAGCCGACTTATGATTGATTAAAATACCTTATTTTTTCTGGAGCCGATGACCGGATTTGAACCGGTGACCTACGCGTTACGAGTGCGTTGCTCTACCAACTGAGCTACATCGGCTAAAAAAGAAATAGGGCATTTTCCTGGCCAGAAACTGATACCGTCAATATTACCACAAAAATTAAAGAAAAGCACATTGCCGGTTTAAAACAATCTTTCATTGCTTTAAGCGAGTGACCGGGATCGAACCGGCGATCTTCTGCTTGGGAAGCAGACGTTCTACCACTGAACTACACTCGCTTAAAATCATGAATCCCACTTCTGCTAAAGTTAATCAAGATTACTTAGAAAGTATAACAAATTTTAAAAAATTGAAAAGAGCCAAAAAAAATAAATGATAATTTTTAAAAACGTATCAAAATTGTATCAGTCTGACGTTATTGCTCTAAAAAACGTCAATCTTCATATTAAACCCAAAGAATTTATATCCATTGTCGGTCGCAGCGGTACCGGCAAAACCACTTTAGTCAAAACCTTAATTGCCGAAGAAATTCCGACTTCCGGTAAAGTGATTATTGGCGGTTGGGATATAACCAATATTAAGCCAGCCGAGGTGCCGGTTTTGCGCCGCCAAATCGGTGTGGTTTTTCAAGATTTCAAGCTGCTTGGGAAAAAAACCGTATTTGAAAATGTGGCGTTTGCCCTGGAAGTTTGTGGTACTGATCGCTCAAAAATTCTTGAAATTGTACCGCAAGTTTTAAAAATTGTCAGTTTGACCGGCAAAGAAGACCGCTATCCGATTCAGCTTTCCGGCGGCGAGCAGCAAAGAGTAGCCATTGCCCGGTCGCTAGTTCACCGGCCAAAAATTTTGATTGCCGACGAGCCGACCGGCAATCTGGATTCGTTCAACACTCAGGAAATTATGGAACTACTTTTAAAAATCAACGAATTTGGCACGACCGTGGTTTTAGTAACCCATAATCGCGAGGTGGTTAACAGCATTAATAAACGAGTAATCACTTTGGATAATGGTACAGTGGTTTCAGATCAAAAAGTTGGTAAATATTTAATATAACTATGTTTATAACTTCTCTTTATCGCATCACCATTTTTGCCTGGCAAAGTTTTTGGCGGAATTTTTGGCTTTCGCTGGTAACCATTACAATAATTATTTTAACTTTTATTTCCGTTAATTTTTTAATTATTATCAATATCAGCACCGACGCTGCCATTAACATCGTTAAAGATAAAGTTGATGTCAGTGTCTATTTCAAACCGGAAGTTGCCGAACCGCAAGTTAATGAAGTAAAAACTTATCTGTCTTCTTTAACTCAAGTAAAAGAAATCGGCTACGTTTCTCAGCAGGAAGCTTTGGAAAACTTTCGACAAACCCATCGCAACGATTCTGACATTATTGAATCTTTGGCCGAACTGAAAGACAACCCAATCGGCGCTACGCTGCAAATTAAAGCAAAAAATATTGAGAGTTACCCTGAAATCATGCAAGTTCTTGATAACTCAAAGTATAACGATTTAATTTTAGATAAAAATTTTGAAGATCACAAAGTCTATATTGAAAAAATTCAAAGTCTTTCAGCCAATATCCGAAAAGTTGGATTAATCCTTTCGGGTACATTTTTTCTAATTGCTCTGTTGATTGTCTTTAATACCATCAGAGTTGCCATTTACACTCACCGCCACGAGATTGGGGTTATGAAGCTGGTTGGCGCCACCAATTGGTTTATTCGAGCGCCATTTTTAGTTGAAGCGGTTTTTTACGGTATTATTGCCTGTGTCGCCAGTATTGTAATAGTTTATCCGATTTTAAATTTCATCCAGCCTTATTTGAATAATTTTTTCTTAAGCCAAGATTTCAACGTAATTAGCTATTTTAATCAAAACTTTTTTAAGATATTTGGTCTGGAATTGCTGGTCGTTATTCTTTTAAATATCATCAGTAGCAGTATCGCCATTAGAAGATACTTGCGGGTTTAAAATTGCCAATCTTATTGACAATTAACGGTTTTTCCTTTAAGGTATAGCATTGTAGCGAGCCGATTATTTGTTCAGTTTTAATCAATCTAATTAGCCATTTTGTCTTCAGAACTCGGGGATCGTCTAATGGTAGGACAGCGGCCTTTGAAGCCGTCAATCGGGGTTCGAACCCCTGTCCCCGAGCTGTGCAGATAAAATAATTAATTTTAAATGGACAAATATTATGGAGATTATTTCATTAATTTGGCAGCAATATCTCTACATCCCGCTTTTTAATTTTTTGGTTTGGTTGTATCTAAACTATTCTTTTGATAATCTAGGCATTTCCGTAATTATTCTAACTATCATTTTGAGGTTGGCCCTGTTGCCGTTTACCATTTTAACTGAGCGGGGGAAAATTATCAGCCAACGCCTGAGACGAGACTTGGAAGAAATCAAAAAAGATTTTGCCTCCGATCCGGTTAAAAGAAAACTGGCCGTTAGACAGTTTTTAAAAAAGAAAAGAATCCGACCCTGGGCCAAAGCAATTGTTTTGGGTGTTCAGGGCTTGGTTTTGGTTTTACTTTATCAGGTTTTCATCGGCGGCATTAATACTGAAACAAAATTACATCTTTTGTATCCGGGTATTTCCAGACCTGATTTTATTAATACTAATTTTTTGTGGTTTAATATCAATGAAAGAGATTTAGTAATGGCAGCGGTAGTGGCTGGTTATGTTTTTGCCCAATTTTTGATTAAAGCGTTTGACAAAAGCCACGGTTCGAATAAAAAAGAGCATATTTACGCCCTGATTTTTCCCTCATTTGTCTTTTTGATTTTGGCGATTTTACCTTCGGTTAAATCAATTTTTATTTTGACATCCTTGATTTTTTCGTCTATAATATCAGCAATAGTGGCAATCATTAAATTAGGCATTAGCCAGGCCACTAAGAAAAAAGTTTAATTATTATTTTGTAAAAAAATATGGCCGAAGACGGATTAGACAAACTAATGTATTCGTTCGTTGTTGAGGACGTCTTGAAAGGTTTTTTTATCCACGTACCACCAGGCTACGTTGCTTGTGTTTACGATTTAGGCAGGGGAGTATTAAAAAAAATCTACAAGCCGGGACTTCATTTAAAAATTCCTTTTTGGCAAAAAGCCATGCTGTTTAACACCCAAACTTTAGAATACGATATCAGTAAAAAATTTAATCCGGACAAACCGGAATTGCTGGGGGATCAGCCAATTACGGCCTCAACCAAAGAAGGTAAAAGAATCTCAATTGAAGGCACGATTTTAATGCGCCTTGACCCCGAACAAATTCCTGAAATTTGGCAAAGTATCGGTGAGAAATTCGTCGAAAAAATCATCCGGCCAACCATTCAAAGCCGAATGCGAATGATTGCTGCTAAATATGACTCAAAAGAAATATCAACCACCAAGCGAGCAGAAGTGGAAATTGCCAGTCGCCAGGAATTAGAAAGAATTCTTTACCCCAGAGGCATTTTTGTTGAAAACGTTTTACTCAAAGAAGTTTACTAAAAATCAAGATATCAAAGACCTCGGATTTACCGAGGTTTTTTGGTATAATGAAACTATGCCAAAACCTCAACTGAAAATTTATCCCAGCCAAAAAAACTTTACCCGGCTTTTTGATAAAGAAAAAAGGTTAATTAAAAAGCAAATCGGCAATTTACCGATTGAGCATATTGGCAGTACTTCAATTCCCGGCCTTGGCGGCAAGGGGATAATCGATATCACCATTGGCCTAAAAACCTGGTCTTTAGCACCAAAAATTGTCAAAAAGCTTAAAGCGATTGGCTTTAATCATATTCATCCAAAAGAAAATGAAAGAATTTTTTTATCAACCAAAGCCCAAACCGGTTTGGGTGATTTTCATATTCATTTGGTTTTGGCTGGCGGTAAGCAGTTTAAAGATTTTTTAATTTTTAGAGATTACTTAAAAAATAATAAAATTGAGTTGGATCGTTATTCCCGGCTAAAAAAACAAGCGCTTAAAATAAGCCATGGCAATAGATTAAAATACGCCAAGCTTAAAAATAATTTCATTCAAAACACTTTAACCGCAGCCAAAAAGCCAAAAATGGTTTTAGCCACCTACAACCCGGGTAAGCTCAAAGAAGTTAGAGAGATTTTAAAAAAATTCAATATTGTTTTATTAAGCCTAAACGACGTTGGTTTTAAAAAAGAAATCAAAGAAAACGGTAAAACTTTTACTGAAAATGCTTTCAAAAAAGCCAAAACCGTCGCTAAAAAAACCGGCCTTTGGACAATTGCCGACGACTCCGGTATCTGCATTGAGGCTTTAAACAATCGGCCTGGTGTCAAAAGCGGCCGTTGGGCGGGTCTGGGCGCCAATGATGGGAAAATTGTGGCTCACACCCTAAATCAGCTCAAAAATGTGCCAATTAAAAACCGACAAGCTGTTTTCGAAACCGCCTTGGCTCTCGTTAGCCCCAACAATCGTTTCTGGATTTTTAAAGGTCAAGTTTTTGGCACTGTCAGTTTAAAACCAAAAGGCAAGCCGCGAAAAAAATTAGCTTATGATGTAATTTTTATCCCCAAAGGTTATACCAAAACTTTTGCCGAGATGCCCGATTGGAAAAAAAATAAATTAAGTCATCGCGGACTGGCTTTAGCCAAATTAAAAAAATTTTTAGAAAAAAATTATGACCGATTCGTATAAACCGATAATTTTTCCCCAAGACGAAAAGCCTCATGAAAAAATAATTGAGTGGTGGTATTTTAACGGCCATCTTTGGGACGAAAAAAATAATCAGTATCCTTTCATGCATTGTCTGTTTAAAGCCAACGCGAAAAAAGTTAAACTGCCTTTGATGATTAAATCTCCACTGAAAAATCTTTACTTTGAGCACTCGATGATTTCTGACGTCAGCCAAGAAAAATTTCACTCAATTGTTAACCCGATTTGCCTGCCGTTACCAGACCATAATGTCGCGCCGTTACTTTTTAACCACTACTGGAATACGCCAAAAGATATTTCTCATCTAATCGAGACTAAACCTTTTTATTATCACCTCAAAACCAAAAATATTAATCTGTTTTTTGAGTCAACCAAAAAACCGATGTTGGAAAATCAAACCGGCTTTATTGATTTAGGCAATAATCGAACCACTTGGTATTATTCTTTATCAAATTTAAAAACTCAAGGTCATATTAAAATTGAAAATACGTGGTTACCGGTGACCGGCAAATCTTGGCATGACCATCAATGGGCCGATGCGCCGTATAAAAAAGATTTTTGGCTTTGGTTTTGCCTCCAATTGGAAAATGATACGGAAATTGTTTGTTTTGAATATGGTCGCGAGACTAAAACCAGACTGGCGACAATCATGGATAAAAATTGTGTTCAGCAAACATTTCCGGTAAAAATCATTTCCGAGGGAGAAAATTGGATTAGTAAAACCACCGGGGCGAGTTATCCACTGCAATGGAAAATCAAAATTCCGCAGGCCAAAATCGAAATCGTTGTCAAGTCCTTAACTAAAAATCAAGAAATGCTATATGGGCCAATCAATTACTGGGAAGGAGGCCTTGGCGTCCAAGCGGTAATAAATGGCCAAAATATTAATGGTTTTGGCTTTGCCGAGCTGGTTGGCATGGAAACCAAGAAAAAATTTACAGAAATCTACCGCGAGCAACTGACCAAAAAAATAGTTGCTAAATGGAAAAATTTTAAATTATAAAAAACCGGCTCTAACTAAACCGGGGCAATACCAAAAAAAGATTAAGGCCTATGCCTTGTCTTTTTTAAAAAATAAATCAATTTGTTTTACTAAATCATCTGGTTGACTGACAATGGCAACGGGTAAACCTTTGGCTAAAGTCTTTTTGTCATGAAAACCCCAGGTCACCGCCACTGACTTGACTTTCATTTTTTTAGCTTCTTTTAAATCGCCCAAAGTGTCAGTAATAAAAAGACAATCTTTAGCCGTCACTTTGTATTCTTTAAAAACCATTTTGATTTTTTCAATTTTACTTTTATGAACATCAGCGCCAAATATTTTTGCAAAGTATTTTTCTAAATCATGTTTTTTGGCATACTTTTCAATCGGACTATTGATTGAGGAAGAAATAATTACTAAAATATATTTTTCAGACAGCTGCCGCAATACTGATTTCATTTTAGGAAAAATCTTTTGATCCAAAATTTGAGCTTCATAAACAGCAAACCATTTTTGGTAATGAGACTTCTCGTCTTTTTGTTTAATGTATGACTTGACCGAATCATGAACATTACTTTCAAACATTTTTCGGTATTCGTCTTTTGAAATTCCGGGAAAAAATACCGTGGCAATTTCATTTGCCATTTCAAACGTATCGGCAATCACCCCGTCAAAATCAAATAAAATTATTTTTCTGGAATTCATAAATTTTCTTCGAAGTATTGCCTAATAAAAAATAGAATACAAAAAGATAAAAAGTTTAAAAGCGTTAAAAAAATCAAAGACTGATAAAATCCAATCAAAGGTAAAAGCAAGCAGCCGGCAACGATGGCACCTAAGCCCGAA
>JBAYJS010000022.1:0-16921 GCA_041664985.1 Candidatus Buchananbacteria bacterium
CAAATCGGTAAATTCTTTTTCTCTGGTATCGCTGTAAATTGGATTATTAACTATCACCACGGCATTTTTTCCTTTTAGATTTTGGCCGGTAAAAAGCAAAGACTCGTTTATCGCTTGCATCAAAGGCGGAATAATGCCGGGCTTGCCGGCTAAAAATTTCTTTTTATTTTCCGGATGAAAACCGTCAACATCTTTTTTGGGCGAAATGCGGTTGATAATTTTTTGAGTGTCGAATTTTTCGGGAATCGGCAGCTGAACAATGATGCCATCAACGGTTGGATCGTTATTTAAAAAATCAATCATTTCCAAAATTTCTTTTTCGGTAATATGAGGAAAATATTTATTGCTGCAAAGGTAGCTGTGGAATTCAATGCCGATTTTTTGGCTGGCTTTTTGTTTGTTTCGAACGTAAAGCTCGGATGCCGAATCATTGCCAATCAAAATCACCGCCAAACCCGGTGCTCGTTTAAGCTGGCTGATTTTACTTTTTAAATCCAGTAATATTTTATCGGCAATTTCTTTGCCGTCAATAATTTTTGCAGTTGGTTTTGGCATCTCAATAATTTTCAATTTATAATTTTTAATTTTCAATTAATTTACAATGAATTAATTTTCAATTCGGTTAATTAAAAATTTAAAATCCAATGAAAATTGTAAATTGAAAATTGATAATTTAGATTGTCATGCCCGGATAGGTCGGAAATTGCTTGGTCAGTTCGGCAACCGTTGATTTGAGCTCGGCTTTGAATTTTTGGTCATTAATATTTTTCAAAACCTTGGCAATAATTTTTCCAATAATTACCATTTGCTCTTCTTTCATGCTTCTAGTGGTAATGGCTGGCGTGCCTAAGCGAATGCCGGTTGGTTCAAAAGCCGAACCGGTGTCATAAGGTACGGTATTTCGATTGGTGTAAATTCCGCCTTCAGCCAAAGCTTCTGAGCCCGTTCGGCCGGTCAAACCAAGCGGTGCGCATTTGATTAACATTAAATGATTGTCAGTTCCGCCCGAAACCAATTCAAGGCCTTCACCCAGCAAAGTCTCGGCTAATTTTTTGGCATTTTTAACAATTTGATGACCGTATTCTTTAAATTCCGGTTTCATCGCTTCGGCAAAACAAACCGCTTTGGCGGCAATCATATTTTCAATCGGACCGCCTTGGGTACCGGGAAAAATCGCTTTATCAATTGCTTTGGCGTACTTCTCTTGGCATAAAATTACGGCACTCCTTGGCCCGCGTAAAGTTTTATGAGTGGTAGTCATGACAAAATCAGCATAAGGAAAAGGCTGGGGATGATCGCCCGAAAGACATAAACCGACGAAATGAGAAATATCAGCCAAAAGCAAAGCGCCAACTTCATCGGCGATTTTTTTGAAGGCGGCAAAATCAAAAATTCTTGGATAAGCCGTGGCACCGGTGACAATCATTTTTGGTTTTTCTTTGAGCACCATTTCTCGGATTTCATTCAGGTCGATTAGCTCGGTATCTTTTCTGACGCCGTACTGGACAAAATTATAAAGCTGGCCGGAAAGATTAACGGGATGGCCGTGAGTCAAATGACCGCCTTGATCAAGTTTCATGCCCATGACTTTATCGCCCGGCTTTAAAGAAGATAAATAAATTGCCAAGTTTGCCGGACTGCCGGCATTGGGTTGAACATTGGCATGATCGGCGCCAAACAAAGTTTTTGCCCGGTCAATGGCGAGCTGTTCAATTTGATCAATATAAAGATTTCCGGTGTAATAGCGTTTATTGGGATAACCCTCAGCGTATTTATTGGACAAAACCGTGCCCATGGCTTCCAAAACCGGCACTGAAGCGTGGTTTTCGGACGGAATCATGACTAAGCCGTCTTGTTGTCTTTTGATTTCCAAAGCAATCAAGTCGGCAATTTGCGGGTCTTGGGTTCTTAATTGTTCGTATTTCATATTTTTTTGCTAAATTAAGCTTTAGGAAACTAGGTTAATTTTAACAGATAAAAAATCGCCTGTAAAACAAGCGCTTTTTAGGGTTTGAGTACTTATTATTTAAATTCCAATGATTCGTAGATCATATTTGTAGAAAAATTATTTTCCGCCAGAGGCGGACCCGCCTTTGGCGGGGAGTTCTAGCGATTCATAAATCATAATTTTTTATACTCCTCAATGATTGGTTTAATATTTGGCGCGACATCAGCCGGTAAATTATCAATATCGTGCCAAGCATATTCTTTAATATATTTGGCTGGTGCAATTTCTTGAGTTTTGGTTTTGGCTAAGTAATGAAATAATAAAATAGTTTCATCGGCTTGCCAAATTACCATTGGGTTTAGGGCTTTGATGATTTCCACTTCAAGCCCCATTTCTTCTTTTACTTTAATGGCTGCCCAAGTTTCCAAACTGCCACTAGCTTCAGTCACATCGCCGCCGGGAAATTTCCAAATCGGTTTTTCGCCGTGTTTATTCAAAAGCACTTTATTATTTTCAATAATAACCGGTCCGCAGACGATAACGACGTTATTGAAATGAAAGTTGTTGCTACTCATATATTTTGGCTTATATCTATATTATATCTTTTGTTTTTAAGATTGACAAATGGGTTTTTTATTAATTTTGGCTGTGGATGAATGGTTTGACAAACTAATTAAAAAGTGGCATGCTAATAAGTACGCTTTTGCTGTCAGCGTTAAAGAAAAGGAGGAAAGACAGCTTCAGAATTGTTGTTTTCAGGTAACCAAAAGCGCGGTCGCTTAGGCGACCAAAACAAAGGCAGAAGACGAAATGAACGGAAAAAGAAGTAGGAGTGACCCTCGGCATATACGTGCTGTGGCTCATGGTATCGTTTTTCCGCTAGACCTTTGCACCTCATCGTGCAATGGCTGTCGCGGAACCATCTATTGTATCGGCGGTAAGGCCGTAGCCTGTAGCCCGGCTGACGGTGAAACCATTGGTCCTCGGATCAAATTCCCGAACCACCTGGATGTCGAGCTTAATCAGCTTCCGTGCTGGCAGTGCCAACCCGGTGAAAAAGCGGTTCGAATCAGCTTTGCCTCGGGTGGCTCCAAAACCTACCGGCAAGCTGATTTGTCAGTTCACGTCCAGGGTTTAATGCTTGGCAGCCACAGTTCTGTCACCATCAACACGATGTTGTTACAGAGACAGCCGGCTTGTCTTCATTGCCAGGGAGAAGTGGATTTGACCGGAGGCAAAATGCCAGTCACGGCTGGCAAAAAGGGTCTGCTCTGCGACACCGATTGTGAAGCCGCGTTTTTGGCGGCTAACCCTAACTGGCAAAAGCTCGTGGAAAAGTGGCGACATCCGTTGTGCGCCACAGCCTAGTCATTTTACGGGCACCGAGCCCAACTAGCTAGGGGCTTGGCGCTCCGATCTTTAGTGACGTGGTCTGACTATTCAAAAGTTGGACCACATTTCTTTTTGAGTTTTAAAATAATTTTGCCACCCAAAAGGGTGGTTTTTAGTTTAATAAACTATTTAGGTTGGGTTGACAAATGACTCGGTTTTAATTTAAGATAATACGAAGCTGCAAGCAGTTTTGCAGTTCAAACCGAAGAGACAACGGAGGTTTCTATCATGTCCTTTGACCCAAGCCAATTCCTGAACACTGCCGAAGCTATTTACCTAAAAGCAAAGGCAGACGGCCGACTTTTGGCCAATCCCGATCGCGACCGTTTGGTATCCCTGGTTTCTGAAGAACCCGGCGTAACCGTTTCGGCTTATGGCAGCTTTTGCGTCGACTCCGAGCCCAATTCCCGGGCCGCTGCGTTTACGCAAAACAACATTGACCATGAGTTTGGTCCGATGGAAACGGCGCTTTTGTCCGAATGTGAAGCGGTACTGGCCGGACAGCAGCTGGCTTGCTTGGATTTGCAAGTTGGCAGCGTGGTGCCCAAGACCGTGCGCGTGATCGTGCCGCGGCGGTACATTCATCTGCTTTTGGCCGGTGAAAACCAATTTGGCCGGGTGGTCAAAGACGTTGACGTACCGACGTACTATGTGGTGTTCTTTTTTGACGACGCGTTTGAAGCCAACCAAGGCAAGCCGCTGTCTCAGAAGGACATCACTATCCGTTTAGCTTTTCTGCCCGATGGGCGGATGGTCAAAATCGTTCGCAACAGCAATTACTTCGGGGAACTGAAGAAGGGTGTGTTTGCGGCCGAAGACTACGCGGCCAAAACCCAGCATGGCGGAATCTTTCTGCACGCCGGTTGCCGTTCGGACTTTTTGCAGCAAGCTCATGGCCCGTACCGCCAGGTTGTCACTTTGCTGGCCGCTTTGTCGGCCAACGGCAAGACCTCAACGACCTGTCGGGTTTTGGCCAACAAGCGCGATGAAGAGTCCTGGTTGGTGCAGGATGACGGTGGCACTTTGATGCCGGATGGATCGTTTTACGGTTTTGAGCAAGGCGGAATCTTTGTCAAAACCGAGGATCTCAATCCTCATAGCCAGGTTGAAACGTACTATGGCGCTTTGCGGCCCGATACGATTTTTGAAAACGTGATGTTGCGGCCGGACGGGCGGCTTGATTTTTACAGCGCCCAAAAGACCAGTAACGGCCGGGCGATCATTCCCCGTCGGGACTTCATGCACACGAGCCAAAGCATCAAAGTCGACCATGTCGACAATCTGGTTTTGATTACTCGCGGGCCGACCATTCCGGCAATCTGTCGGTTGACCAAAGCTCAGGCTGCCGCCTATATGTGTCTGGGCCAGGCCATGCAGTCTTCAGCCGGCGATCCCAGCCGGGCGGGTAAACTCATCACTGAGTTTTTCTACGATCCGTTTGCGGTTGGTAGCCACGCCGAGCACGCCAACATTTTCTATCGGATTATCAGTGGGATACCTGGTTTACGGTGCTTTCTGATCAACACCGGCGGCATTGGTGAGGGTGATCGTTACCGCGACATCGGACTGAACGACACGATGGGTATTTTGGACTCGCTGTTGCGCGGTGGGCTGGAAGATTGGGAGCTCAACCAGGCCGTTGGTTTGGAAGTGCCTTTGGCCATTCGGACGGTTGACTCGGCCCTGTTGCACCCGGAGGAGTGCTACGTTCCGGCTGAGTTTGCCCAGCGCCAACAAGCGCTCAACCAGCTTAGAGCCGAGACCATCGCCGGCATCGGACCTGACTTGGATCCGGAAATTGCCAGCGTTTTCTTGCTGGACTAGGGAAACCAAAAAGGCTGATTCTGTAATTAAGAACCAGCCTTATTTTTTTTGTTTAGAAAGTCTTGGTCAGGTAAGTACCTTCAGTTTTATAATCAAGTTTTTGGTAATATTGTCTCACGCCAATGCCAGAAATCACGGCAATTTTTTTAAAGTTTTGTTGTTTAGCAATCATTTCAGCTTTGGCTAATAATTTTTTGCCAAACCCCAAATGTTGGACTTTGCCGGTTTGGCCAAGCGGCGCAATTTGGCCGAAAGTATGCAACTCACGAATGATTGCGGCATTTTTTAATTCAGTAAAAAGCTGATAAAGTTTTTGGGAATTTTGATCCGGTTTTGAATCAGTCGGCAGTCTCAGCCGTAAAAAAGCAAAAAGAATTTTTTGATCCGGCGATTCATAACTTAAAAAATATTCCATTCCGCCCGAGGCCTGATATTTTTTGATAAACAATTTGGCTTTTTTAATTTTTAAGTTTAAACCTTCAACCTGATGGCCGGCTTCGCGACAGCGAATGCATTGGCAGCCTTTAAATTCGTCAGTAATCAGTTGTCTGAGGTTGGTGATTTTATTGCCGGCAATGATGCTCTCGGCGGGAATGTCGCGGATTAAGCGAGTGATTCGGACGTATTTGGGCACTAATTTTTTTATTTTAAGCAAAAGACTTTTCAGTTGCTGATCCGAGTAAGGTTTAAATTTACCCTGTTGGTGCCAACGGTACAAAATCGAATCTTTAGTAACGACGCAAGGATAAATTTTCAAAAGATCCGGTTGAAATTTTGAATCGGAAAATATAGTTTTAAACATTTGCAAATCTTTAGTTGGATTGGAGCCGGGTAAATTAGGCATGAGATGGTACATGATTTTGAAACCGGCTTGCTTGAGCAGTTTGGTTGCCAAAATGGTTTGTTTGACAGTCTGGCCTCTTTTGTTTAGTTTTAAGATAGGGTCGTAAATTGTTTGGACGCCAAGCTCGACTCGGGTGCAACCTAAATCCCGCATTCGTTTGATTTCACTTGGCGTAATTAAATCCGGCCGGGTTTCCAAAGTTAAACCAACACAACGATGGCTGGCAGTTTCATTTATTTTTTGCGCTCTTGGTAAATCTTTGGCCGTTTTTGAATTTAAAGCGTCAAAGCAACGCTTGATAAACCAAGTTTGGTAACTTTTTGGGTAAGCGCTCCAACTGCCGCCTAAAACAATCAGTTCGATTTTGTCGGTTTTGTGGCCGTTGATTTTTAAAGCGTCGAGTCTGACCTTTGTTTGGACAAAAGGATCAAACTTGGTGAGAAACGCTCTGGCCGCGGCCGGTTCATTTTTTAAATAACTTTTGGGCATGCCTTTTTGACTGGGACAATAAATGCATTTGCCAGGACACGGATAAGGCTTGGTCAAAACCGTAATCACGGCCACGCCCGAAAGAGTTCTGATTTCCCGCTTGCACAAAAGTCTCTGTAAATTTTTATTAGGTTTAATTATTTTTTTACTCAGTAAGGAATTATAAATTCTCAATAAATCAGAACTTAGGGGAGAATTGATTTTTTGTTGGTTGGCTAATTGTTTTTTAAGCTTAACCAAATCTAACCGAGTTTTAATTTCGGCTTGGGCTAAAGATTTTACAATAGTGATTAATTTTTTATTTTCCATACTTTACTTTAATTAATACCCCTCACCCCCAACCCCTCTCCCCATCTGGGGTGGGGACCGGGTGAGGGGGATTGGACCAATATGAAACCAGAAACAATTGAAAAAATTTTAAAACAAACTCAAGATAGTTATGATAATATTGCCGATGATTTTGATCAAACCCGAAGCTACCTTTGGCCCGGCCTTTTAGACTTTAAAAAATTTGTAAAACCGGGAGATAAAATTTTAGATTTGGGCTGCGGTAATGGTAAGTTACGCTTATTATTTAAAGATGTCAAGATTGATTATTCTGGGTTGGATAAAGCCCAAAAGCTTTTGGACATCGCTCAAAACAAAAGTGAATTTGCGCTTGCCAGCCAGCAGTTTTTTAAAGGTGATGCTTACAATTTGCCTTTTGCCGACAATACTTTTGATACGGTTTTTTTCATCGCCGTTTTACATCATTTGCCGTCAAAGGAATTAAGACTAAAGTCATTACAAGAAATTAATCGCGTTTTAAAACCGGGTGGTACTTTAATTATGACCAATTGGAATCGTTACCAGGCTAAAGGTTTGCAACTAAAGTATATCATCAAATACACTTGGTTAAAACTAATCGGTCAAAGTGAATTGGATTTTAAAGATATTTATTTGCCCTGGATGAAGGGTAAAGATTATCGTTACTATCATGCGTTTACTTTGGGAGAACTAAAAAAGTTGGTCAATCAATCCGGCTTAAAATTAGATCAAAATTATTTGGCTTATTGGCGCGGACAAAAAGCCGGTTTTTTAAATTATTTAAAGGCGTCAAACCTTGTCACAATCGCTAAAAAATGTTAAAATTTTGGTAATTAATTCTAATTTTAACTCTATGAAAAATCGCAAAAAACTCGTTTTTTTTCTGGCAATCGGTTTATTTTTGGTGGCTTTACCATTGATAGTTTTGGCGGCTGACGCTGCCGAACAAACCGTGGAAGTTGGCCCTGATCAAATTATCAGCGGTAATTTTATCAAAGCTGGAAATATTATTGATATCAAAGGCACAGTAGCTGGCGACGTAATTGTTGCCGGAAACAGTATTACCATTTCCGGACCGGTGGCTGGTGATGTAATTGCCGCCGGTAGTATGATTAGAATCAAAGGTCCGGTCTCGGGTAGCGTCAGATTAATCGGTAATTCAATCGAAGTTGACAGTGAAGTGGCTCATAATGCTTGGGCGCTGGGTAATAATGTCGTGATTGGCAGTAACGCTAAAGTCGGTTGGGATGTTTTTTCGGCCGCTTCCAGTTTAGAAATTAAAGGTCCGGTTGGTGGTAATGTTTGGGGCAGTGCCGCAACCGTTTATTTAACCAATGAAATTGCCAAAGATGTCAATTTATCGCTGGATAAACAAGGTCAAATGATTTTAAGCCAGCAAGGAAAAATTAACGGTAATTTAAATTATCAAGCTCAAAGCGACAAACAATTGGTGATTAAAGATAGTGCGGCGGTGGTTGGCCAAATTTCGCGCAAAGCGTCCATGGTTCCCAACCAGCTTGACTTGAAAAAAGTTTTTGGCGGTGCTTATTTATTTTTAAGAATAATTTCTTTATTTAGTTTGTTGGTAATTGGTCTAGTGGTAGTTACTTTCTTTCCCAAGATATTACTGGAAACCAAAGAGCGGATGATTAAAAAACCTTGGCCAACAATGGGTTTTGGGTTAGTTTATTTTATCGTTGTTCCAATCGTTGCAATTTTATTAATGTGCACTATAATTGGTTTGCCTTTGGCGTTAATAATTGGCGCGATTTATTTGGTTGGTTTGTGTATCAGTAAAGTAATTGTCAGCTTTGTTATCGGTTTATTGGTGGTCAACAGTCTTAGTCCGGACAAAAAATATAAAGGCTCTTTGATGTGGCCGATGGTTTTAGGTGTTTTAATTTTTGTTTTAATCGCCAGCTTGCCGGTGATTGGTTGGATTGCAAAAATGATGTTGGTTTGGTTGGCCTTTGGTGCATTATTACAAACCCAAAAAAATATTTTGCGCGATTACCGTTAAGATTTAATAAATATAATTTCGATTGATCTAACTTTATGGCTCAGATTAAAAAAACAATGTTTCGCGAATATGATATTCGTGGCTTAGTTAATGATGAAGAAGTTAATGAAAATTCAGCTGAATTAATTGGTCGGGGTTTTTCTACATTTTTAAATCGACGGGGTGTTAAAGATTTAGTTATTGGTTATGATGCCAGGGAATATTCTGAAAGATTATGTCGGGCAGTCATTAAGGGTTTGTTGTCGTCAGGCGTTAATGTCACCGAGGTTGGCATGGTGGTTTCGCCTGTATTATATTTTGCCCAATATAATTTAAAATTTAAAGGTGGAGTAATGATTACCGCTTCCCATAATCCAAACGGTTGGAGTGGTTTTAAATTGGGTTATGATTTTTCCACAACTTTATTGCCGCCGGATATCCAAGAAATGTATGAAATCATTACTAACGATGACTTTATCTCTGGTCAGGGCGAATTGAAAAAGTACGATGGTATCAATAATGATTACAAAAAATATGTTTTAGAAAGAATTAATTTAAAGAAGAAATTTAAGGTAGTAATTGACTGTGGTAATGGTACGGCTGGTGCCATTGCTCCTCAGGTTTTAAGAGAAGCGGGTTGCGAAGTGATTGAACAATTTTGTGATATTGATTTTTCTTTTCCTAACCACGAACCAAATCCAAGCCTGGAAATTTCTCAGCAGATTCTAGGTGAAAGAGTAAAAAAAGAAAAAGCCGACATTGGTTTAGGCTATGATGGCGACGGTGATCGAATTGGTTTTTGCGATGAAAATGGTAAAACCGTATTTCCGGATCAAGCTTTGATTTTAATTGCCAGACAGGCTTTGAAAGAAAAACCGGGTGCAGCAATTGTTTTTGATGTGAAAGGCACTCAAGGTTTGATTGAAGATATTAAAGCTCATGGCGGCGTGCCAGTGATGTGGAAAACCGGCCATTCGTACATTAAACAAAAAAGCAAAGAAGTTGATGCGGCTTTGGGTGGTGAAGGTAGCGGTCATATGTTTTATCGATTGGGTTACTACGGCTACGATGATGCGATTTTTTCTTCCTTGAAATTTTTGGAATATTTATCCAGCGAGAGCCAAACTTTTTCGGAATTAATGTTAACTACGCCGCAATATTTTAAAACGCCGACTATTCACGTTGATTGTGCCGATGAAATTAAATACGCTATCACAGATAAATTGGTGGCTGAATTAAAAAAAGACTTCGGTGATAAGGTGATTGATATCAATGGCGCCAGAGTACAATTTGACGATGGTTGGTTCTTGGTTCGGGCTTCTTCCAATATGCCGGTTTTAGTTTTAGGTTTTGAAGCCAAAACTGATGCGAGGCTAAAAGGGTTGCAAGAGATTTTAAAGAAATATTTGGTTAAGTATCCAGAAATTGGTAAGGAATGGAAAAGTGGTTAATTTTGATTTATGATTGGTATATTTGATTCAGGTTTAGGCGGTTTAACCGTCACAAAAGAGGTACTCAGACAATTGCCCGAGTACCAAATTTTGTATTTAGGCGATACGGCAAAAACGCCCTACGGCAATCGATCGCAGCAAGTAATTTATAAATTTACCCAGCAGGCAGTTGATTATTTATTCAAGCAAGGTTGTCAGCTGGTAATTATTGCTTGTAATACGGCTTCAGCCAAAGCGCTTCAAAAAATTCAGCAGGAATGGCTGCCCAAAAATTATCCGGATAGAAAAGTTTTGGGTGTAATTCGGCCGGTGGTTGAAGTTGCCGTTAAAACTTCTTTAACTGGTAGAATTGGTGTGGTTGGCACAAGGGCAACAATAGATTCCAACGCGTATGTTCGAGAGTTGCAGGCTTTAAATTCACAGGTAAAAGTTTTTCAGCAGGCTTGTCCGCTTTTGGTGCCGCTGGTTGAAGAGGGATTTACCAAAAGACCGGAGACGGCAAAAATTGTACGCTATTATTTAAGGCCGTTAAAAACCAAGCAAATTGATACTTTGATTTTGGGGTGTACTCATTATCCGATTCTGTCCAAACAATTTAAAAATGCTAGCGGCGCCAAAATTAAAGTTTTGGATTCAGCCAAAATTACCGTGGAAAAATTAAAAGATTACTTGGCGCGCCATCCAGAAATTGAAACCAAATTGGCCAAAAATAAAAACCATCGATTTTTGGTCACCGATTTAACGCCGATTTTTCAAGCTAATGCCGAGGCTTGGCTTGCCCAAAAAATTAAACTGGAAAAAATCGAATTGGAATAATTTAGCCAATAAAAAAAACGGTCGCCAGAGGCGACCGTTTTTTAGTGATTATTTATTTTATGATTTTTTCCAATGCGGAAATAAAAGCGCCAGTTCGCAAATCGGTTTTGTATTTTTTTGCCATTTTTTGGACATCACCAAAAGCTTTAATCATGATTGGTTTTAATTTAGTTCGGACTTGATTGCGGCTCCATTTTTGATTTTTCATATTTTGCAGCCATTCAAAATAGGAAACTGTTACGCCGCCGGCATTGGCCAAAACATCAGGAATAATAATTACACCCTTTTTAAGCAATACGGTCTCGGCTTGGGGTGCGATTGGACCGTTGGCCAATTCCAAAATAATTTTAGCTTTGATTTTTTTAACGTTTTTTTCAGTAATTTGATTTTCGAGCGCGGCTAAAATTAAAATATCGCAAGATTGTTCAAGAATTTTTTGGGTGGGCAAATGTTTGTGGTTGGTGCATTGGCAATAAATTTTATTACAAGTGCAAACGTCAACTCGGCCGTTTTGACTTTTGATTTTTTCAATTATATGAGAATCAAAACCTTTGCCTTTGGGATCAATAATTGCAGTATGGGCATCGGCCACACCAACAATTTTAAATCCGGCATGATAAAGTGAATCAGCCATATTGGCGCCGGCATTACCAAAACCCTGGACAATCACTTTGGTATTTTTTGGATTAAGTTTTAGATTTTTAACCAGACTTTGTAAAATAAAAAATCCGCCATCGGCTGTGGCCGTATCTCTGCCTAAAGAGCCGCCACCGGCAATTGACTTGCCAGTAATTACGGCTGGTTGTTTTTTGCCGGTTAATTTTGAATATTCATCTGTCATCCAATCCATGATTTGAGAATTGGTATTAACGTCGGGAGCCGGCACGTCAATTTTTGGTCCAAGGTATTTATAAAAGGCTTTAATGTAAGCACGGGACAATTTTTCCAATTCGGTTTTGCTTAATTTTGTCGGATCAACAATAATGCCGCCTTTGCCACCGCCAAACGGTATGCCAACCACAGCGGTTTTAATAGTCATCCAAAAAGACAAAGCTTTAATTTCTTCCAAACTGACATTTGGGTGAAACCGAATGCCGCCTTTGAAAGGTCCGCGAACGTTATTATGCTGGACACGGAAGGCTTTGAATTTTTCCGTTTTACCGTTATCTTTGGTAATTGAAATTTCGGCTTTAAGGATTCGCTGGGGTTTTTGGAGACTATTTAAAAAATCTTTTTTTAGTCCCATAATTTTGGCTGCCTTATTGAGCTGCAGCATGGCGTTTTCGAATGCATTGGTCATTTTATTCTTTATTATTTTTTATATAAATAAATTTTACTGGCCCTTGGGTTGGCTGGTTTAAGGCTGATAATTTTTTCTGGGTTCCAAGTCGGTAAAGGAAAACCGTAACAAGCAATCAAAGCGCCGGGTTTTAGTTCCTGTTGGAGTTTTTGTTCAACTTTGGGCATGACTTTGGTGATTAAAAAACAAAAAACCGCGTCGGCATCGGAAAGATTAATATGATAAAAATTTTTGGCAATGATTTTAACTTGGCTTTTTTTAAACCATTTTCTCAGGTGCGCTCGGAAAATAGCCCAAGGCGCAATTTCAAAACCGGTCGCTTTGGCACCGCGGCTTTCGGCTTCAATTAAAAACCGGGCATCGCCGCAACCTAAATCGTAAAAAATTTGACCCGGCTTTAAATTTAGTTGATCAATAATAATTTTTACGTTTCTTTTTGGTGTTGGCGCAAAGGGCACTTTGACGGCAAATAAAGCAATGGCTGAAGTGCCAATTAGTAAAGAAATCAGCAAAGAAATTATCGCCACTGCTGTTGTTAGTACCAGTAAAATTGTGATTAGGTCTATCATCGAATGCCGATTTTTTTCTGAACCTCAGTTAAAGTTTTTTGGGCAACTGTCGAAGCTTTTTTGGCGCCTGTGGCAAGAATTTTTTCAACGTCGTTAGTGCTGATTTTTTTCTTTTTTTGCCGAAATTCGGAAAAGTAATTAGTAATATCCAAAGCTAATTGTTGTTTTAATTCGGAGTATTTTAAACTGCCTTTTTGGCTGTCGCTAGAAAGTTTTGAATAAATTTTTGGCTGACAAAATATTTTTGCCAAATCCAAAAGATTTTTAGCACCCAAGCTTTTGCCGTCGCCAGTATCGGTTACAGCTTTGGCCAATTTTTTTTGAATGATCTCTGGCTCATCGTCAATATAGATACAATGACTATCACCCAAACTTTTTGACATTTTTTTGTCCGGTAAAAGCAAGCTCATCACTTTTGGTACTTCAGTGTAAAGTGGTTTTGGTTCGGGGAAAAATTGACCGTATTTATTATTAAAAAATCCGGCGGCATCCCGAGCCAGTTCAACGTGCTGGGTTTGATCTTGGCCAACCGGAATTAAATTTGCTTTGTAAGCTAAAATGTCAGCTGCCATCAAAACGGGATAATAAAGTAAACCGGCATTGACGTTTTTTTCCGCCCGATCGTCTGATTTTTCTTTAAATTGAGTCATGCGAAACAAAAAAGAAACCGGAATAGTGTTTGATAAAATTATAGCCAGTTCGCTATGCTCAGGAACATGTGACTGGACAAAAATCGTGCATTTTTTCGGATCCAGGCCGCAGGCCAAATAATCCTTGGCCAAATCAATTATTTGTTCATATTTGGTTTTTGGATCAAACGGCTCGTTTAACGAATGCAAGTCGGCAATAAAAAAATAGCATTCATGCTGATTTTGCAAAGCAATGAAGTTTTTTAGCGATCCCAGGTAATTGCCAATATGCAGTTTACCGGTGGGCCTAATGCCTGATAAAATGATTTCTTTTTCTTTACTCATACAGTTATTTTAATACTTAGTTAGCTTGGTGTAAACCCCTGAAATTGAAAAAATGGTTGTCAGAGGAAAAGGGAATGCTTTTCCTCTGACAACGGGTGCTTAGCCGGCTTTATTACTTGGCCGCTAAGTTTTTTTGGCCTTCGGAACATTGGGGGTTTTCGCAGGCTGGTACCAAACCTTGTCTGGGTACACTGCCAAAGCCATGGTTTCCGACGGTTCCGACTTTGGTTCCAGTCGTTGGTTGCATGCAACTGGGGCAGATTGCCGTTGGTGGGGTTTCAACTTGACCAAATCCGGCCATGATTTTTCCTCCTCAAAGAACAGTTAGTTTTCCAAACAAAAAACCTCTCATCTCTTAGTCTCAATTAAAAAATTGGGATTAAGGGACGAAAGGTTTTAATTTCCGCGGTACCACCCTTGTTCCCGCCAAAGGCGGGCAAGGCCTTTTTGTTAAATTTAACAAAAAAAGCCACTTTCAAGCGCTTTGATTTCAACACGCTCTAGCCTTATGATTACGGAGGCAGCCGGGTTTCCACCTGCCCAATTTGGGCTAGCAGTAACCACCTTGTCCTAACACTTGGTCAGGACGAAACGTGCCCAACCTCCGACGTAAAGTCGGAGACACGCTCCATTGGTTTTGTAGTTGTTAAGAACTATATTATTATATTAGCAAATTTAATTTGTTTTGTCAAACCAAATTTAATTTATTCAAAATTAATATTGGGATTTTTGTTTAAAAAGTCAGTTAGGGCACCTTCTTTATTTTTTTCGTCTCTCATTTCCTGAATCGTTACCCATTTGAATTCCTCGGCTTCGTCCGGATCAACGATTGGTTCTTGGTTGATTTTAACGTAAAAAAACATCAGCAGTCTGGAAGTTTCGTGTTGATCGCGGACGTGGTATTGATTATCTCGGCCCCAGCCGATAAATTTTGGCTCGGTCAAATCCAAACCAATTTCTTCTTTCATTTCCCGTAAAAAAGTTTGTTCCAAAGTTTCGGTAAATTCCACCCGGCCGCCGGGGACGCGCCAAACTTTAAAGCGAGGACAAAAAACCATAAGAAATTTATTGTCTTTTTTGATAAAACCGCTGCAAACAACAGCTGGGCCGATTACTTTTTGGTCGGGCATAGGCATAAATTAAACTTGAATAATTACCGGTAAAACCATCGGTCGGCGCTGAGTTTTTTGGTAAAGGAATTGGCCGATTTCATTACGGATTTTATCTTTATAATAATTTTCATCAACACCGCCAATCATTTCGTCTTTAAACAATTTTTTAGCTTTGACTCTGGTTTCTTCAATTAATTTTTTATTTTCTTTCATGTAGATAAATCCGCGGGAAATCAAGTCCGGATTTTGGACCAAAGTGCCTTTGGTTTTATCAATTGTCACAATTACGACAATCATGCCGTCGTCAGCCATCACTTGCCGGTCGCGCAAAACCACATGAGAAACATCACCCACGCCTAAACCGTCAACAAAAACATAATTGGTTTGGACGCGGTTATTGGTGAGCCGGCCGCCGGTTTTATCAAATTCAATAATTTGACCGTTGTCGGCAATTAAAATTTTTGATTCATCAAAACCAACGCTTTTGGCCACTTTGGCCGCTTCTCTTAATAAATAATGATTGGCATAAATCGGTAAAAGATAAGTCGGTCTAATTTCTTTGAGCAACAGTTTAATATCTTCGATTTTGCCATGGCCGCCGGCATGAACATCCATAATTTCTTTATGAATCACATCAGCACCCTGGCGGTAAAGGCTGTCTTTGAGAGTTTGGATTGTTCTTTCGTTGCCGGGAATGACCGAAGAAGAAAATACCACCGTATCGTTTGGCTCAATTTTAATATAGCGGTGCTCGCGATTGGCGATTCGGCGTAAAACCGCGCGGCCTTCGCCCTGGGAGCCGGTGCAAATTACCACTACTTTATTTCGCGGGTAGCTATCGGCGTTTGAAATATCAATTAAAGTTTGTTTTTTTGCCTTAATGAAACCGAATTTTTTTCCGATTTCAACATTATTTTTCATGGAAAAACCGTCAATGGCAACGCGCTTACCGTTTTCCTCGGAAATTTTTATTATCTGGCCGATCCGTTCAAGCATGGAAGCAAAAGTGCCAAAAATTACGCGGCCTTTGGCGTTTTTAATAATATTTTCCATGTTTTTGTAAACTTCTTTTTCCGAACCCTGATGGCCTTCTTCAGTCGAGCCCAAGCTTTCCATCATTAAAATTAACGGCTGGCCTTTTTTGGCCCAATTGGCTAAGTGGCGCATATCGGTTTTTGGACCTTCGACCGGATCAAGGTCATAGCGCCAATCACCTGGATGGACAATATTGCCAACCGGTGTTTCCAAAATCACGCCCAAGGAATCTTTGATACTATGGGTAACTCGAAAAAAATGAATTTTGAATTTACCTAAAGGAATAGTTTTGTTTAAAGTTTTAATCTCTAAGGTTTTAGGGGTAAATTTTTCGTGGTAATTTTCAATTTGTTTTTTCAAAATGGCAATGGTCATCGGCGCGCCCAAAACCAAAGGATTGCCCAATTTAGGCAGCAAATGGGGAGCAGCACCAATGTGGTCAAGATGGCCATGAGTAATAATTACACCGCGAATATTTTTTTCTTTACCCTTTAAAGAAGTAATATTAGGAATGATGTAATCAATGCCATGCATGTCTTCTTCAGGAAATTGCGAGCCCATATCGATAATAACAATATCGGAGCCATATTCAAAAACGGTCATATTGCGGCCGACTTCTTCCAGTCCGCCCAGCGCATAAATTTTAAGTTTTTCTTCCAATCGTGGTTGCTTTGATTTTTCCTGAGTATTTTTACGGAAAAATTTATTAGGCTTCCAGACTCGAGTTTTAGTTTGAGAATTTTTGTTCATAATTGTGTAATATTTGATAAATTTTTGGTGGGCGAGAGAACCGTACATACCCCTCACCAATGCCGCGGGAGGGATTTGAACCCTCATGGACTTGCGTCCACACGGCTCTGAA
>JBAYJS010000023.1:0-16360 GCA_041664985.1 Candidatus Buchananbacteria bacterium
CTAAAAATTTATTTTCCCAATTAACGCCGCTTGGCAGTTTAGTGGTAACAACCACATCGGTTACTTCATGTAAACTATTGGCCAGCGACCAATAAATTCTAAAGGTGGTTTTTTGGCCAACCAATGGCGGCAATGGTCCATTGCCAACGGCAATATTGTCATCATCAAAATAACGACCTTCAACTTTTAAATCAATATCGGTATTAATATTGCTTTGAATTTCATTGCTTTCCACCTTTAATTCCGGCACGGCCAAATCCCCGACTTTTTCCAAAGTAGCAATAATTTTACTTTTAACCGTTAAATCAGACGTTTTAATATTTACTTGATCGGCGGTTTTTACTTTGACTGAAAAATCAATCGTACCTTCTGCCAGCGGCCGGACAATATCCAGCTCAGAAATTTGTTCTTTGGTCCAGGTGATGGTATTGCCTGAAACTTTACCACCATGTTTATCGTCAAGCGTCGCCCAATCCAAAACTGTTGAGTCAAGAGTTGCGCTGATAACAATATTAGATAAATCTTTTTGACCTAAATTTTTATAGTTGATTGAGTAAGTTAAGGTTTGATCAAAATTAATCGGTTGGTTTTGATTGGAGCCGTTTAAAATCAGATTAACGCTTAAATTAGAGCTGGTAATTTCAGTGGTAATGGTTTTTTCTTGCTGAACCGAAATTTCGTCAGAGTCTTTATTAACAAAACCGATTTGGGCGGTAAAATTGGCGCTGGTTGCCTGGTCAGAAACTACATAACCGCCGGTAATTTCAATGGTGCCTTCTTGCTGTTTGGCTAAATTGTCAATCAGCCATTCGTTATTTAAATTCCTCGCCGCTCCTTGACGCATAGTGGCAGCGGGTAAGGCTTCTTGAAAAACAAAATTAGTCGGATAAATTACCGCCACTTTTACTTTCTCCAAATCCTTATCGGAATTATTTTTGTAAGTAATTTTGTAGGTTGCCTTTTTTTCCGGTAAAACTTGAGTTGGGCCTTCAACATTAATTTCCAGAATTGAAGAAGTAATTTGACTGCTAAACGAAGTGGTTTCTTTGAAACTGGAGCTGAAATTTAAAGGTTGAAACGAAGCGGTGGCATTGATGGCTTTAATCGAGCCAACTTCACCAATCATTTTGCCTTTAATTTCGATTTTGCCCGAGGCGTCTTTTTCCAATGTACCTAACTGCCAAACGGTATTAAATTCGTTGTTGGGCGCGGGCTCGGCGGAAATAAATTCAAAACCGTCCGGATAACGAAAGATGATCTCAACATTATTTAGAAGGGTTTTTTCGATATTTTTATATTCCAAAACATAGATTACTTCGTTACCCGAAGCAATACTTTGCTGGCCGGTAATGGTTAATTTGATGCTTTTGGAGGTAAAGGTTTTGTTTGGATTAAAAACCATAAAACCCAGCCAAGCAATGGCGGCTAAAAGCGCGGCTAACGCGACAAAAGTGATAAAATAAATTCTAAATCGGCCGCGATGATTCACCTCCAAATGGGAAATGTCGGACAAACTGCCGTCGCGGTTTTTGTAGATATTCATCAAACCTTTTTGAATTGCCATATCTTCATCGTAGCGGGCGGATTTTTTTAATTGTCTGAGCCTTTCTTTTTGCATAGTTATTTAAAATTTATTTATTGACTAAAACCGCGCCATAAAATTTATCGGTTAATAAATTGGCGGTAAAACTGATGCCGGTGTTATCGCTGGGCAAATCGGCCGGAAATTTAGCCAGCGGTTTTAATTTGTCATTAAGTTTTAAATTGCTTTTCAATTCATTATCAATGGTGCCAGCCTGTTTTTGCACTAAAAGACTGTAATAGTAGGTTTCCTGACCGCCCAACGAAACGCTGAATGGCAAACGGTATTTAATAATCGATTCGGAGACTTCCCCCGGTTTAAGCTGCAGCCAGTTACCAAAAACTGTTTTACTGCTCTCTTTATAAATATCGGTGTCGGATTTTTCATCTTTGCTTTTATCGGTTTCAACGCTCAACAAATCAATATCGGCTTGGTATTCCGGCTTTGGCTTGTCAAAATATTTTTCCTCCGGTTTTTTAAAACCCTCGGCGCTAATAAGCGTGCTGCCCAACGGCACATAAAAACGAACGTAGCTGTTGTTTTGCACGCCGGTAAAGACATTTTCGCCCGGTTTGCCGGTATGGCGTCGAATTAATTTTACCGTATCAATAATGGTACCGTCAGATTGAATTTCAGCCTGATGCTGAATTGATTCTTTGATAACCGCATCAGTTTTGCCACCGGCCAAATTGGTTTGAATTACCGATAAATAATCGCCGTCAGTTTGACGAATCTGGCCGCTCCAGCCAAAATCGGTAATCACGTTTTCTATTGATTCATCATTGAAATAAATCATTAAATGACGCTGATTTAAACTGTCCTTTAACAAATTAAGAGTTTTGAAAAGTTGGTCTTTGTCAGCCGAAAATATCCGTTGCAATAATTTTGGCGCCATGTCGGCTAAAAATTGCTTGGGTCGGTTTTCTTTTTTGTCATATTCCAGTTCAACGATTTTTTGAGTTTCCAAAACAAAATTTTGGCTGGTAATGGTGCGGCCGTATTCGGGCATGGGAATCGGTCCATAAATATCCAGCAGTCTTTCCATCATCTCAGCGGTAAGCATAATCACGCCGTCAACGCTTGGGCCGCCGGCATTTTGGTAAAACCATTCAACTTTTTTAGCCGTGGTTGGATAATCCGGCCACCAGTTTGAATCCTGAAATTCCCAGCGGGTATTGAGCAATTGTAAAGGTTTTGGTGATAAAACTTTTGGCACTAAAGAACCTTGCATGTCGTAAGTGCCACCGCCCGGAATTTCAATTTTTTTAATTTGACCTTGATCGATATCAACCAAAGCAAAGCTGCCCATAAAACCACCGGTTGCCCGCAACTCGTTATTGTTTAAAAATACCACCAAATAGCGCTGCCATTGATTTTGGCCTAAAACTTTAAGTAATGATTTATTCAGTAAATGGATATCACTCAAACCCTTGCTGATTTCGGGCAGATAGCCTAAAACTTTAGCAAAAGTTTCGCGGTGCTCAGCCGGCAAATCGTTAGGCTGAATTTTTTCAATTTTAGTTTTTGCCTCGTTAAATTTTGTTATTGCTAGTTTTAAATTAGCATCTAAACTAATCAGTGATTGAAAGTAACCTTTGATATCATTTTTATTGTTAATAAAATTTTGACCACTATCGGCTAAAATTTCGCCGGTTTCGGCAATAATTTTACCGGCTTCCAGCATAGTGACACCGGTGCTGACGGTTTTATTCAGTCCGGGGATGATTTTTAAAATTTCGCTTGTCAAAGCGTTAAGCTGGCCGATTTCATTTTCAGCGGATAAAAAATTAAGACGCGCTAAACCAAATTGGCTGTTGGCGCCATTTAAATCCATATTAACGGCCGCTTGCTGGCCGGATTTAAGATTTTCAATCGCCTCATTGGTGGCAATTAAAATTCGGTCTTTGGTATTGCTTAAATCTTGATAATAAGTGAAAGCCTGCAAGGGCGAGACCAAAATGATTGACACTATAACAAAGGTGGCAAGTTTTTGTGCCCAATCGGCCGGTAAATAGAAATTATTAAATATTTTTTTACGACTGGGCTTGGCAAAGACATCTTCCACTTCTTCCTCGATTTCTCTAACCGTCTGAGAAATTGAAACCGGATTGTAAACCGGCGTTGGATTGGCAAAATTCAAAGGCTTGCGATACAACATTCTTGGTTGGGGTTTTTTAAATGGCTGGGTAATCAATTGAAACAGGCTGGTTAGACCAAGCCAATCAAAAAGGTTGAATTTTTCTTTTTTGGTTGCCGAAAAATCAATCCCTAAGGTTTTTAATCTTTTGGGAAAATCTTTAGGTGGCTTAACCGCCGATGATTGATTAAATTTTGGTCGACTGACAATCGCTGATTTAGCAGTTGGCTGGTTTTGGTCCGAGTTATTGTAGGGGTTTTTTAGATTAATTAAATGAGGCGACTGATTGTATTGATTAATTTTTACCAATAAATCGGTTTTTGGTTCTTCTTTTTTTATTTCAACCAAAGGCTTTAGTGCCGGCTTAGCTAAAATTATCGGTTCAATTTCTTTTTTAACCGATTTCGCTGAAATTTTCTTAATGGCTGGTTTTTTAACCGCACTTTTAACCGTTTTTTTAACGGCTTTTTTTGGGGTTTTTGTTTTTAATTTTGTTTTTTCTATCATGGGTGTTGATTTAGTAAAAGATACGGCTATATTATACCACAAAGTGTCACGATTGGTAAATATTTAAAGTTTGGCTGGCACAGTTTGTCCAATTATACTTTTTTACCTGTTCTAATCCCCTGGTTTTTAAGTCTTGATACAAATTTTTGTCAGTTAAAATTTGATTAAAAACTTTAGCCATAGCTAAATGATCTTTTGGATTAAAATAAATGGCGGCATCTTGTAAAATTTCTGGCAAACTGGTGGTATTGGATCCGGCAACCGGCGTGCCTAAAGCCATTGCCTCCAAAGCCACCAAACCAAAACCTTCACAAAAAGACGGTAGTACAAACAGTTTGGCCGCTTGGTAAAAAGCAATTAATTCATTTTCAGCAATAAATCCGGGTAAAATAATGTCACTTCTGTGCTTTGAATTTTTTATCGCTTGCGAAATTTCCGGATAGCGAAAATCTTGTTTACCGCCCAAAACCAACTGACAATCAAGTTGGTAATGGTTTTTTAATTCATCAAAGGCAAAAATTAATCCCGGTAAATTTTTGTGATCGCGCCAAACGCCGACATAAAAAATAAAAGGCTTGGTAATTTTGTATTTGGTTTTTAGATCTAAAATTTCTTTCTCGGATTTTGGCACCATAAATTCCGGACTAACACCCAGATAAGTGGTAATAATTTTATCTTTGTTAACCGAAAAATTGTCAATTAGATTTTTTTTGGTGTGTTCGGAAATGGCAATAATTTTATCGGCGCGTTTCAGAGTGGTTTTAAAAATAAAATCATAGCCCCATTTTCTAATTAACCTTTTTTTGGCCAAAGGTCCGGGGAAGAATTTCGGCGTGATGTCATGAATGGTAACAATGAATTTTTTGGGATAAAAAATTGAAGCGTTAAAATGCGGGAAATGAACCAAATCGGCTTTTTGGCGCAATAAAATCCAGGGCAATTTAATTTGCTCACTTAAGCTGTACCAAGGTATGTCAACTTTAATTTTTTTTATCCTCAGGTTGGGAACAATAAATTCGGAATAGGCAGGTTCTTTCATTAGTAAAACATATTCATTTTTTTGATCAATTAAAAAAAGTTGATCAGTTAAATTTTTAATGTAAGCGCCAATGCCGGTGGTTGATTGGGCACCGTACATTCTGGCATCAATGACAATTTTCATGGATTATTTTAAACAATCTAAAATTTGTTGGCTGGTTTTTGGCCAATTAAACTGTTGGCTTCTTTTTATCCCCTTAGCTTTTAAAAAGTCTTGTAGCTTTTGATCAGCTAAAAGTTTGGTCATAATTTGGGCCAATTCGTTGTAGTTATTTGGGTCAACCAATAGCCCGGCTTGATCGACCGCTTCAACCAATGATGAATTAAAACTGGTAATTACCGGCGTTCCCGAAGCCATGGCTTCCAACGGTGGCAGACCAAAACCTTCATAAATTGACGGATAAACAAACATTTTTGCTCCGGCATATAAAGCTGGCTTATCAGCAGCGTCAACGTAGCCTAAAAATTTGATTTGGTCTTTAAATTTAGATTTTTGCCATAGTCGATACATGGTTTTATATTTCCAAGCTTGAGTGCCGGCAATTACCAATTCCAGCGACGGGTTAGCCATTTTTTCAAAAGCCAAAATCAAAGTCTGAACATTTTTTCTTGGCTCCAAATTACCTAAATAAAAAATATAATCTTGATTTAAACTAAATTTATTTTTTATTTTGGCAATTTTTTGTTCGCCGGTAGGTTGAAAAAATATTTCACTAATTCCCGGATAAATCACTTTTATTTTTGCTGGATTTATGCCATAAATTTTTACAATATCATTTTTGGTATTTTCGGAAATGGCAATAATTTGATCGGCTTGTTCACACATTTTTTTGGGACCAATCAGTTTGTGCCAAAGTCTGGTTTTTAAGGTAAAAAATTCCGGATAAAGTTCAAAGGATAAATCATGGATGATTAAAACTTTTTTACAATCTTTTGAAAGATTCAAAAATAAAAAATTAGGAATCAAAAACACGTCAACGCCGCCAATCATTTTATCGACTTTGGCGATTTTTAAAAATCTTAAGGCTAAATTAAAAATTTTATTCGGATAGTGAAAACCGCAAAACTTAACATTTGGGTAATTAAATTCCGGTAACTTTGAAACTTTATTTGAATTGTAAAACAAAAAATATTGATTTTTCTGATCAATTTTTAGTAAGTGATTAATTAAATTGTAGGCATATTCGCTGATTCCCGAGTAGCGAGCTTCCATTAAACAGCGAATATCAACGCCAATTTTCATAGTTGACAATTTCTATTAAAAAGCTATAATATGCTTGGTTTGGAGTATCTGGAGCTCCTTAACTCTAACTCGCCGCGGAGGGCAGAAATACCATGTTTAACTGGCGAAGTAAGCTGTTTGGCTTTCTGGCAATTGTTGGTCTGATCGGCTATGTTGTGATAATGTTTCTTCCGGCCGAGATAAAAAGTACCCCCTGGCCAACCATCGCCCTATTGGTCGATTACCCATTTACCGGGCTCTCGTTCTTTGCATGGCTTTCGTACCGAAAAGCCATGCCCTCAGCTAGTAAAACCGATGACACTTCGTGAGCATCGGTCTTTTTTTTAAAAGCCACACTTAATTTGGGAACTTTTGATTTTTTCCAATTCGGTTTCGACCAAATTTTTCATTTCCGTTTCAAATCTTTGGATGCCAAACTGCTCAGCATAAGCTTTAATTTCTAAAGGATTGTAATCTTCGGGTTTAAAGCGAACAATAGTGTCAGCTAAAGCTTCCCAAGTTTGTTCATCAAAAAATTTGCCGGTTTTTTTCTCCACTACCGTTTCACAAGCGCCACCCGCAGCAAAAGCAATCACCGGCCGGCCGGCGGCCATTGATTCAACGGCTGTGATGCCAAAATCCTCAATTTGCGGGTGAACAAAGGCGGTTGCTTGAGAGTAAAGTTTGGCTAATTGTTCTTGGCTGACTTTGCCGACAAATTCAATATTTGGTTTAGCTAGTTGTCTTAATTTAGTTTCTTCCGGTCCGGTGCCAAAAATTTTTAAAGGAATCCCAAGCCGATTAAAAGCCGAAATGGCAATATCAAATCTTTTATAAGCTACTAGCCTGCCACCGGTCAAAAAGTAGCGCTCAATTTTTGGAGCGATTTGAAATTCATCGGTTGTCACCGGTGGATGAATAATAAGACTGTCGCGGCGGTAATATTTTTTAATTCGATCTGAAACATTTTTTGAATTGGCAATAAAAGTGTCAACTCGTTGGGCGGCCAATTGATCCCAGCCGCGTAATTTTGTTAAAACCATCGGAATCATTTTTTTAACAATTCGATTATACTTAATTTCTTCAACATAACGATGAGTATCCGACCATAAATAGCGCGTCGGCGTATGGCAATAACAAAGATGCAAAGTATTGGATCTGGTAATAATCCCTTTGGCCATAGCTGAGCAGCTAGAAATTACCACATCATAATCCATCAAATCATGGCTTTCGGTAGCGGTTGGCATTAAAGGCAAAAACCATTGATAGTGCTTTAAGGCGCCCGGCCATTGCTGTAAAAATGAAGTTTTAACTTCCTTATTGCCAAAAAGCGGTCCGAGCTTTTCGGTATCATAAAGCAAAGTGTAAATTGGCGCTTGGGGCCAAATTTCACCCAAAACTTGCAACACTCTTTCAGCGCCGCCTTCTTGGATAAGATGATCGTGAACTAAAGCGATTTTCATAATGTTTGCCGACGAGAAATTACCGCCCAGGGCGTTTTAAATAAAATTTGTAAATCTAAACCAAGCGACCAATTTTCAATATAATAAGTATCAAGCTTTACCTCATCTTCAAAATTTAAATCTGAGCGGCCGGAAACTTGAGCTAAACCGGTAATGCCCGGCTTAATGGTTAATAATTTTTTATGATGGCGCTGATATTTATCCACCTCCTCAATTTCATGAGGCCGCGGACCAACTAAACTCATTTTGCCGACAATGACAATGAATAATTCGGGTAATTCATCAATACTAAAGCGACGAATAAATTTTCCAACTTGGGTCACTCTGGGATCAGCTTTGAATTTCATCATTGGTGAACCTTGCCTTAAATTTTTTTGCTGGGCTAAAAATTCCGGATCAAAACGATATTGATGAGCGTCTTTAATCATTGAGCGAAATTTGAAGTAGGTAAAACTTTTGCCAAACTGACCAATTCTTTTATATTTAAAAAATACCGGTCCGGGTGAATCTAATTTAATTGCTATGGCCACCAATAACATAACTGGTAACAGTAAAATAGCAAGAATCGAAGAAATAATAATGTCAAAAGTTCTTTTATTGATCCGACCCCAGCCGTCAAGCCGGGTTTTTTTGACTTCAATTACCGGCGTGCCGGCATAGGTGGCAACCTCTAAATTGGTCAATTGAGTGCCTAAAAAGTCAGCTGTGTATTTAAAATCTAAATGATTTTCATTGGCAAAATTAATTAAATCAAGCGCCATGGTCGGATCAGTGCTTGGATTAATGGCAATAATTTCATCGACGGCGTCAGCTGCTACCATCTGCTTTAGTTTATCAGCAATTTCTTCGTTAAAAAGTTCAAATTCAGCCACCACTTTATGACCTAAAGACAAATGATCATTAAATTCATTTTTTAGTAAAGTGGCAATTGTGACATTACCAAAGATTGCCACTCGATAAACCCCTATACCAAATCGATAAGCGAATCTTTTTAGCAGCCTAATTATCAATCTTTCGGCGCCGACAAATACTAAAGCCAAAAAACAACCGGTTAAGATAATAAAACGTGAATCAAATAGATAACGCGAAAAAACCATTACCGCCAAAATCAAAGCTAAACCGGCTAAGCAACCAACAAATACTTTAGCCATTTCTTCTCGCAGTTTTTTTATACCCCGAGAATTATAAAGTCCGATTAAAGCAAAAATTCCCAACCAGCAAGCCGAGATTAATAAGACTAAACTGAAATAATCAGTAAATGATAAATTAAAAATTACCGGCCTAATATTTTGAACACTTGGCAGATAACGAATGGCGTAGGCGGCCAGACCCGCCAAAATCAAAGCTAAATAATCCAAGGGCGGCTTAATGGCGGTGAATAAAAGTTCTGAACGTTTCATATATAAATATTTTGGAAATACTAAATAATTTAAGGTAGGCCTTAATTTATACATTATTTATTAGTATTATTCTATCAGAAAATTAATAAAAAATCAATTTAGCCTTGACAATCATATTTTTTTGTGCTATGATAATTTTTGTCCAAGTAAACCAGATGGTCGCTCTGACTTTATGTCAGAGAGGAAAGTCCGAACACCATTTCAGGCAACTCCTAACGGGAGCCGGATATAAGTAAAAGAATAGAAGTGCTTAAGACTTGTGTTCTATTACAAAATCTAGGGCAAGTGCAACAGAAAACATACCGCCTAAGTTTCGATTTATTCGGAACCGGTAAGGTTGAAAACGTGAGGTAAGAGCTCACGCGCGAATGACCGGTGACGGTCTGCGTGGTAAACCCCTGCCAGGTGCAATGCCAAATAAGGTAGGCAGCTTGAGCTTAATGGCAACATTAGGCCCAGATAGATGACCATCTCTCAATGTAAATTGAGAACAGAATTCGGCTTATCAGTTTGCTTGGACAACAAAAAACATCTTGCCAAAAGCTAAAGATGTTTTTTAGTTACTTAATTTTTACCAAGACCTTCGTCGATGGCTTCATTAACCAGCTTATCGGCTAATTTATTATCCTGCCGATAAATATGAGTATATTTGATTTTTTTAAAATTCATGGCTAAATTCCAAACTTTAACAAACAAAGCACCTAAATCGGCATTTTTTACTTTATACTTTTGTGATAATTGTTGCTGAACCAATTCGCTGTCCAAAAAAACATCCACCTCTAAAGCGCCCAATTCTTTGGCTTTTTCCAAGCCTAAAATTACCGCTTGATATTCAGCTTGGTTATTGGTGGCGTGGCCGATATATTTTTTTAATTTCAAAACCTGATTGTCATATTTTATTACCGCGCCAATCCCCGCCGGTCCGGGATTACCCCTGGCACCGCCATCAGTAAAAATTGTTACTTTATTTACCATATAATAGCCAAAGATTAATACTACTACTTAAAATCATTTTAACGGCAAAATACAATAAGATCAATGCCATAAAACTATAAACAATTTTTATGACTTTTTTGTTATTTAAAATTTTTCTAAATCGTGAAAAAATAAAAACAATTGCCACCGTTGCTACCAACCAACCAAATTCAAAAATTAATAAAAACAGCCATTGACCAAAGGGTAAAATTTTATTGGCTTCAAATGCCAGCGGAATACAAATGGTTAGCCAAAAAAGCCAAAATGAACCATTGAGCACGGTTAAAATAAGAATTTTTTTAAAGGTAAAGAGTCTGGCGCCTTGTTCACTGATTGAATTTATTTTAGAAACTTGATAAGCCAAATAAATCAAAAAAAGACCACCACATAGGCCAATAAAATAAAAAATTTGCGCTGGTGGATTAAGATTAAAAATCAAAACCAGTACAACAATGGCCACGGCCGATTCAGCAATTAAACCCCAGACAATCGTTTTTAGACTTTTAATAAAACCTAGGCGCAAAGATTCCGAGCAGCAAGATATTATCAACGGACCGGGATTAGCGCCGCCGATTAAACCAAGAATAAATATACTGAATATTTCACTTAAAATTGTCATAGACTATAATTATTCATGGATTTTTAAATCAACAATTTTAAGTTGTAACTCGCGATTACCATTCCACTCATTTATATCAACTTCAAAAACCAAATCAACTCTATCCCCTTTTTTTAATTTTTCACACCAATTGCCAAAACAAAAACCGATAGTTTTGCGAATTGCCGCGGTTTTATGGTTTACCATCAGCCGCAAATGCTTGCCATCATTACCCAAAGTTTGCAGATCGGCAATAGTCAAATCAGAAGCTAAAAACCTTGGTTTATAATTGCCTTCACCATAAGGAATGAATTTTTCCAGCTCTTCAAACAAAGCCCAATTAACATCTTCAAGTTTTACTTCAGCATCAATTTTCAAAAGCGGAGCAATTTTTTTGCCGGCCAGCTGACTTTCGGCGGATTTTTTCATTGCCTCAATAAATTTTTGCAAATTAGCTTCATCTTTTAAAGTAAAGCCGGCCGCTTGAGCGTGGCCGCCGTAACGGGATAAAAATTGGTTATTTTTTTCAATCGCTTCAATGATATTAAAATCGGCAATACTGCGGCCAGAACCGATAATTTCATTATTATAGCGGCTAATAATTAAACTCGGCCGGCTGTATTCGTCAGTTAAACGTCCAGCGACCAAACCAACCACACCGGTTGGCCAGCCATCACCGACGGCAATCAAGATTTTTTCATCTTTGACTTCGCCTAATATTTCTCTGGCTTGCTGGTTAATTCGATCGGTTAATTGTTGCCTTTGTTGATTGGTTTGATTTAATTCCAAAGCCAGTCTTTCGGCTTCGTTGGCATCTTCAGTAATTAAAAGCTCATAAGCGGAACTGGCATGATTAAGTCGGCCGGCCGCATTGAGTCTGGGACAAATTTGCCAACCAACCACTCGCTCATCGATTTGCGTTAATTTACTGCTCATTTTTTCAATCATTTTCAAAAGTCCCAATCTCTTGGTTTTTTGTAAAACAATCAAACCGTATTTAACCAAAACGCGATTTTCGCCAAGCAACGGCTGCAAATCGGCAATCGTGCCAATGGCGACCAAATCCAAAAGCCATTTTTCAAACCCTTCCGGCAGTTGATTGACTTCATATGATTTTTGCCTTTGCATTATTGCTTGGGCCACTTTAAAAGCCACGCCGCAACCGGCTAAATTTTTGTAGGGATATTTTTCTTTAGCCAAATGAGGATTAATGATTGCAAATGCGTTTGGCAAAACCGGCGGCTCATGGTGATGATCGGTGACAATAACGTCTATTTTGCCCTGGTTTAAAATTTCAATTTCTGCTTTGTTGGAAATTCCACAATCAACTGTAATTAGTAAATCAACTTTCTTTTTGACCAATTCTTTGGCGGCTTCTTTGTTTAGACCATAACCCTCGGTTTCACGATAAGGAATATAGATATCAACTTTGGCGCCTAGATTTTTCAAAACCTCCATTAAAATCGCCGAGGAAGAAACACCATCAGCGTCATAATCGCCGTAAACCACAATACTTTGCTTTTTTGCTACTGCTTCTAAAATCCGACTAACCGCTTTTTCCATGTCCATAAACAAAAACGGATCAAAAATATTTTGGGCGTAATCAGGATTCAAAAATTGATCAATCGCTTCTTGGCTGGTCAGTTGCCGATTAAAAAGTAACTGCAAAATAATCGGATTGAGTTCCGGAAATTTATTGATAAATTCTTCTGTAATTGATTGGCTGACTTGCCAGCGCTTATTATTAGCCATATAAATTTATTCCTTAATCTGGATATTGGAGATTAATTTTACCATTTTACGCCAAAAAGATAAAATGGTAGAATGAAAATGGAAAAAATCTTAATATTTAGCTTAAAATATGGCCAAAAAAACAAAAAAATGGCAAAAAGCCGTCTGGCTGGTATTGGCAATCGCCACTATTCTTTCAATGGTTATTTGGACAATCGCGCCGTCATTTTAATCAAATAATTCCAAAATTATGAAAATCCGCCAGGTAATGTACAAAAAAATTTACACTATCAGTCAGGAAAAGACATTACGGCAAGCTATGGCCTTAATGATTAAAAAACAAGCCAGTGGCCTGGTGGTAATTGACAGTCAGGATAAGTTGCTTGGAATTATTTCAGAAAAAGATATTTATAAATCTTTTTATCCCAGTTACAATGATTTTTACGAGTCGCCAACGATTTTTACCGATTACGAAGCCCAGGAAAAAGATATTAAATATAAACTAGACAAAACAGTCGGCGAAATTATGACTAAGGATGTAATCTCAGTTAGCCCGGATGACTACGTGATGAAAGTCGGTGCAATCATGATGGCAAAAAATATTCACCGGATCCCGGTGGTTTTAGATGATAAACTAATTGGCGTTGTTACCAGGGGTTGTATTTACAAAACTTTATTTAAAAAATATCTCAAGCTCAAATAGAAATTAAAGTAAAACCCCGGCTAGCAGCCGGGGTAAATTTTATCGTTTTAAAACCGCCAAAAAAGCTTCAGGCGGAATATCAACTGTGCCATGGCCGCGTTCCATCATTTTCTTTTTGCCTTTTTTCTGTTTTTCCAAAAGTTTTCTTTTGCGGGAATAATCACCGCCATAGAGCTTGGCTGTCACATCTTTTCTTAAAGCTGAAATTCTTTCAGCCGCAAGTACTTTACCGCCAACCGCGGCTTGAATTTTTACCACAAACATTTGTCTGGGCAAATTTTCTTTCAAAGATTCAACGATTTTTTTACCGACATAATAAGCTTCATCTCGATAAACAATCGAGCTTAAAGCCTCGACTTTTTCTTCAGCCACCAAAACGTCAAGCTTAACAATGTCGGTTGGTGCATAATTTAAAAAGTCATAATTTAGCGAAGCGTAGCCAGAGGAAACGCTTTTAAGCTTATCATAAAAATCAACCAACAAGGCGGTTAACGGCACATGGTAATGTAAAACGGCAATACTTTCGTCCAAATATTCGGTATTTAAATAAAGACCGCGCTTGGCAGCGACCAGTTGCATTATTTGACCCAAATATTCTTTGGGTGAAAAAATATCAACTAACATAATCGGCTCAAAAACTTTATCCAAAATTTCCGGTCGTGGCAGTTCTTGCGGACTGTGAATGGTGATATCCTCACCGTTTTTTAGTTTGATTTGATAGGCAACGCTTGGCACAGTCACCACTAAATCCAAAGAATATTCCCGTTTAAGTCTTTCCTGAACCACTTCCAGATGCAACAAACCCAAAAAGCCACAACGAAAACCAAAACCCAAAGCCTGGGAATTTTCCGGCTCATAACTCAAAGAGCTGTCGTTTAATTTTAATTTTTCAATCGCTTCTCGGAGTTTGGAATATTGATCGCCTTCTTTACAAAATAAACCGGCAAAAACCATTGGTTTAACCTCTTTGTAACCGGCCAAAGGCTTGGCGTCGCTGCCAGAAAAAATAATTGTGTCACCCACTCGGCATAAATCAATTTCTTTCAGACCGGTTACGACATAACCGATTTCGCCCGATTTAAGACTTTGCGTTTTGGTAAATTTTGGGCTAAAATAGCCAACTTCCAAAACCTCGGTATTTTTTTGAGTGGAAAAAAAATTGATTTTATCGCCGGCTTTGATTTCACCTTCCATTACCCGAATTTCGGCAATAATTCCTCGATATTCATCAAATTTTGAATCAAAAATCAGCGCCCGTAAAGGTTGCTCGGATTTTTCTTTTGGCGGTGGAACTTTTTCAATTACCCGATTTAAAATCGCTTCAACGCCCAAACCGGTTTTAGCTGAAGCCGCTAAAATCGTTTCTGGGTGACAGCCGATTAACTGACAAATTTCATGTTTAACTTTTTCCACCTCGGCGTTAGGCAGATCAATTTTATTAATCACCGGAATAATTGTCAGATCTTGCTCTAAAGCTAAATAAAGATTAGCGACAGTTTGGGCTTGAACGCCTTGCGTGGCATCAACCAATAAAATTGCGCCTTCAACCGCGGCCAAACTGCGTGAAACTTCATAGCTAAAATCAACGTGGCCGGGCGTATCAATTAAATTAAATTCATAATCGTGCCAATTCATCCTAACCGGTGCTAGCTTAATGGTAATTCCCCTTTCGCGCTCAATATCCATTTGATCCAAAAGCTGGTCTTTCATTTCTCGCTTAGAAACCGTAGCGGTCAATTCCAAAAAGCGGTCGGCTAAAGTCGATTTACCGTGATCAATATGGGCAATAATGCAAAAGTTTCTAATATTTTTCATAGCTAGGTGGTAATTTTTTCCTGCTCAATAATTTCTTTAGGCAACTCGGGATTTTTTAATAATTTTTTCTTAACCGCTTGGATAAATAAACTTAGTTCTTCGCTATTAAGCAACCAACAAATTAAAATATAGACTGCCAGACCAAAAATCGAGGCAACGGTTGCCTGGGTGGCAATGCCAAAAAAAGTGGTGGTGCCTAAAATTTTCTCAATTGGATATTTAACCGCTTGGGCAACGATGGCAAGCATAAAGGTAGCCACTAAAATTTTACCGGTTGAAAAAACAATTTTTTCACCGTCAAGTTTACCTAAACGATAATGTAAAACCAAAAATAATAAAATAAAATTTAAAATACTAGATAAAGAAAAAGCTAAACACAAGCCGACCACGCCAAAAATTTTGCCCAAGCTGATTGCCGCGACAATATTAAAAATAGCGGCAATGGCGCCGGTATACAATGGCGTTTTGCTGTCTTTTTGGGCATAAAACGCTCGGGCTAAAACCAAAATTAAAGCCTGGGCAAACAAACTGATGGCAAAAAAAGTAACGGCTTGCAAAGTTAAAACCGTATCTTCCCAGTCAAACCGGCCACTGCCTAAAATCGCCCGAACCACCTGGGCGCGTAAAACAATTAAAAGGGCAGTTGACGGAATGATTAAAAATAAAATTTGTCTGGTAACCAATGAAAAAGTTGAAACAAACCTTTTTTTATCATTAGCCAATTCAGATAAAGTCGGAAAAACCGCAATGGCGTAAGTGACGCCAAAAAGACTTAGAGGAAAGCTTTGAATATTATTTGCGAGGTTAAAAATGGTAATACTGCCAGCGGCCAAAGTCGAACCGATAATTGTCACGACAAAAAAATTAATTTGAGAAATAATTAAACCCAAAGTCCGAGGCACCATCATTTTGAGAATTTTTTGCAAGCCTTTATTTTTTAAATCAAAAACCCATCTGTAGCGATAGCCCAAAGACATCACCGATGGAATTTGAATTGCCATGTGCAGCAAAGCACCAAAAACCACACCCAAAGCCAAACCGTAAACACCAACAAAACGACTGAAAAATAAAGCACCAATAATAATGCCAAGATTATAAAAAATTGGAGCGATTGAATAAACAAAAAAACGTTTGAATGATTGTAAAATACTACCCAAAACTCCAGAAATTCCCAAAAAGATTGGACTCA
>JBAYJS010000024.1:0-14908 GCA_041664985.1 Candidatus Buchananbacteria bacterium
TCCAACATTGTGTAGCCGGCCGCTTCTGTTTGTTCGTTTGGGGAACGTTGCTTTCGTTTTGTTGTTGTGTCTTGATTCGGACTTTTTGCTTGGTTTGATGGTGTCCTCCTTTCTATGTCACCCCATCAAGGTTTTTAAACAAGCCAGAAGCCTTGTCAATTCACAGATTGCGTCTGATACCAGTGGCCTGATGCCGTCTAACTCAGTTTCGCAATCCCAACAAAGTTGACTACATATTATACCGTTTTGGCAAAAAAGTCAAGTCCTTAGCCATTTTTTAGCTAAATTTAAATATTTTTTAAACAAAAAACAACCAAAATTGGTTGTCAGATATATTTTACAAATAAATAATTTATTTTTTGTGGAAAAATCCGTGTTTTTTAAAATAGTACCAAGCGCTGGCAAAAAAAACATTTTGTTTTTGCCAAGTCATTTGCTGGTTAAAACTTTGGCCGCCGTGATGAACGATTTGGGCTTCGGGATAGTACCAAATTTGCCAACCATTATCTCGGGCGCGGCGGCACAGGTCAACTTCCTCAAACCAAGTGAAAAAATTTTCGTCAAACAAACCGATTTCATCAAGCATTTTTTTTCGCAGCAAAAAAAACGAACCGGCCACCTGATCAACCGGTTGAGCGAGTTTGTAATTCATGTCTTTGGCCAAATAAAAATAAATCGGTGGCATCTCGGGAAAAATTTTGGCAAATTTGGTGATAATGAAAAATATCGCCCAAAAAGACGGAAAGCGCCGAACCGATTGTTGCAAAGTCCAATCGGGATTAACGTGTTTGCAGCCTAAAATTCCGATTTGGGCGTTGGTTTTTAAAAACTCCAAACTTTTTTGTAAAGCGTCATTTAAAATTTGAGTATCCGGATTTAAGCACAAAATAAAATCGCTATTGCTTTCCAAAATCCCCTGGTTGTTGGCTGTAGCAAAACCGACATTGGTTTGGTTGGCAATCAGCTTGACCTGAGGAAATCTATCTTTAATCATTTGGGCGGTAAAATCGCCCGAAGCATTATCAACGACAATTACTTCCAAAGGCAAGTCGAGCTGATTGCGAAAAATCGATTCCAGACAACTCTGCAAAAGATCTTTAACGTTCCAGGAAACAATCACAATTGAAAGCTCGGGGTTTGGCATAAAATTATTCAATTACTTGCTCTTTGGTAATTTTTTGCCATTTGCCTTCGGCTAAATTTCCTAACTCCAAATTACCAATTTTAATTCGTTTTAATTTTATCACGGTATAGCCAAGTTGGCCAAACATCCGCCTGATTTGGCGGTTAATCCCCTCGCGTAAAACGATTTTGCAAGATTTATTTTTGGCCATTAAAACTTTGACCGGCTGAAGTTTTTTGCCCTCAAGCATCAGACCGGATTCAAATTTTTTGATATCTTCAAGCTTGAAATCCTGATCCAAAACGACAAAATATTCTTTGTGGCAACCATAGCGCGGATGAGTCGCTAAATTCGTAAATTCGCCGTCATTGGTTAAAATAATCAAGCCACTTGATTCTTTGTCTAGCCGGCCAACCGGATAAATTCTTGTTTTAACTTTGACTAAATCCAAAACCGAGTTGCCCTGCGAATCGCTGGCGCTGCTGATATAGCCGGTTGGTTTATTTAAAGCGATATAAATTTTTTGGGTGGCCAATTTGACGATTTTATCATTGTATTTTACTTCGTCATCGTTTTCGTCAACCACTGTACCCAGTTTTGTAACAACCTCATCATTAACTTTGATTTTTCCTTCGGTGATCAGCTCTTCTGATTGGCGGCGGGAAGCAACACCGGCCTGGCTGAGAAATTTTTGCAAACGCATCATAGATTAAGAAAGTAAGAAAATAATAAATTAAAAAAATAAAAAATTAAGAAATTAAAAGTTACTTGTTCCATTTGTAGTAAGTGAGGATTAAATCTTGCAAAGTTTTATGAAATAATTTTTTAACTTTGGTTTTATTCAGTTTTTCCCAGCGGTACTTTGTGTGCTCTGAAGAAATTTTGATTTTACCGCTTAAGTATTTGGCTTCAAACAAAACATAGAAACAACAACGATTCTGAAAACAGGAAAAACGGTATTGAGCCAAAGAAACCGGATCGGCTCTCAACTCATATTTAATGTTGCCGACTTCTTCTTTTATTTCGCGATCAATTAAAAGATGAAAATCAGAGTGAGTTTCGTTGTCATTGATCCGGCCGCCCGGCAAATCATATTTACCCCTGAAGCATTTACTGGAAACCGGTGATTTAAGTAAAAGGGTTTGACCGTTTTTATCATTAAGCAAAACTTTGAGCGAAACCATGAAAGTTTCTGGCTGATGGTGCTTTTTCATAAATTGTGTTTTTGTTTAATAATTTTTTCGGCGACTTGGTATTGTTTGACTCTTTTGAGCCAAGGAAAATTATAAAAAGATTTTGGAAACCATTGGCTGATGGTACCGCTGGCAAAAACCGTAAATAAAGTTTTTGGTAAATACCAACCGCTTTTACCCTGTTCAGACATTGTCAGCCATAAATCCCAATCCTGAAATCGTTTTAAATTTTCATCAAAACCGGGGAAATCTTGTTTTCTAATCAGCGAGGTGGTATGAATGTAGGGCATTTTTTTTAGCTTTTCTTTGTCAAACGGCCAAAGCTTGAAAACTTTCCAACCAAATTTAAAATCAGAATAACAAAACGATGATTGGGGGTGGGCGTTTAAAGTTTGCCACATTGATTCCAGCATATTTGGTTGCATGAAAATATCGGCATCGCAAAAGATTAGATAAGATCCGGTTGCTTGTCTGGCGCCGGCATTTCTGGCAGCGGGCGCACCTTGATTTTTTTGATTGATAATTTTGATTTTAGCTTGGTGGTTTTCTAAAATCTTTTGGCTTTGGTCGGTTGAGCCATCATTAACAGCGATAATTTCAAAATCTTTAAAGGTTTGATTAAAAATACTTTGCAAACATTTTTCCAAAGTTTTTTGGGCATTATAAACGGGAATAACGACACTGATTTGAGGCATATTATTTTAGCAGGGATTTAAGTTTTTGAGCTTGGGTTAGCCAATCAAATTCATTGCTGACTCTTTCCAATCCTTGCAAGCCCAGTCGATGAGCGTAGGACTGGTCGGTCAGCAGTTTAATTACCGCTTGGGCGATTTGATCGGTATTTTCTGGATTTACCAATAAGCCGGTTTTGCCGTCAATAATTGCTTCCGGCACTCCCCCGCTTTTACCGCCAATTACCGGTTTGCCAAATGAATTGGCTTCCAAGTAAACAATGCCAAAACCTTCAACGTCGCCGTTTTCCAATTGGCGCGATGGCATGATAAAAACATCACAAATTTGATAAAAAATCGTCAACTCTTCCTTGGAGGCTTGACCGATAAATTTAACCACATCGCGCAAGCCGTTTTGGTCGACTAAATTCTGGAGAACTGGTTTTTGCGGTCCGGCGCCGGCAATCAAATAAACTAAATTGGGAACTTGTTTGATAATTTTAGGCAAAGCCAAAATAACTTGGTCGTGGCCTTTTCTTTCTACCAGCCGCCCGACGGTCAAAAGAATTTTTTTGTCCGTTAGTTTATAATCTTGAATAATTTTTTCATTTTTCCATTCAGTGGTTTGATGAGAAAATGAATCGGGACAAGGATAAATTACTTTGACTTTTTCTGGCGCCGCACCTAATTTAATCAGCTCGTCTTTAGTAAAATAGCTATTGGCAACAATCGCTTTGGCATTTTCAATAATTTTTTTAAGCAAGGTTTTTTTGCGCATGAATTTTTGCGGCAGCATGATATCTAGGCCATGAGCGTAAAAAATATAGGGTACTCCTTTTTTGCGCCAATAAAGCCAGGCTAAAGTCCCAATTGGTAAAACTTGGCCGGCTTGGATTAATTCAATTTTGTGGTGTTTGGCAATCAGATTAATTTGTCTGATCAAAGTCAGCCATTTGACGCTGGCAATGATTTTAAAAACACCTCTAAAACCACTTGGCCAGGTTTGGGGAAAATCTTTGATTAAATTTTTGCGAATGATGGCAAAATTTTGTTTTTGGTCAAATTCTTCGGCGCCTGGTTGGTTGGGAGCTAAAACCACAATTTTGTCGGCCGGCAAATTTTTGCAAAGATTATAATAATATGTTGCCACGCCGCCAAGATTGGGCGGAAAATCCAAAGTGACCAATAAAGTTTTTTTAATATTTTCTGTCATAAAATTATTTATTCTTTGCCCATTCCCCTTTTGGCAAAATCGGTAATTTCAGCCAAGCTAAAGCCTTTCATTAGATAAAGACTGATAAAATAAATTATTCCGCCCAGGGGCACTAAAAATAACCAATGCCAATAGGGTTTGGCCAAAATTATAATCAAAGCCATTAAAGCGCTGGCGCCGATAGTTTTAAGACTGATTTTAAAATAGAAGGAATAGTTTAGCGGAATCACTGATTTGACCCAGAAAAAATCCATAAACAGTAAAACAAAATTGGTAATAAAAAAAGTAATTCCCGCACCAAAAAAACTGAGTCTGGGAATTAAAATAATATTTAACAAAACCGCCAAACCAGTAATTAGGCCTCGATTGAGCGTAGTTTGATTTTGCCGGTCGCAAGCATTTAGCAAATAACCGGTTGGGAAAGCCAAAAAAATAAAAGGAATAGCCAGACTCATAATGTAAAAACAAGGAATGACGCTTTGGTATTTTGGCCAAACCAGAGTGATAACTTCGGGAATCAAAACGATTAATCCGGTGGTTAAAGGTATGCCAATGATTGCCAAATAAGCAAACGCCCGCTCAAAAGTTTTGTTCAGTTGTTCTTGGGAAACGGTGTGGTAATAGCTGAAGGCCGGAAAAATCGCGGCGGCAAAAGCGGCCGGAATCACTTGTTGAAAAGCGTAAACCACTTTGGCGGGAACGGCAAATAAACCAACGGCGGTATCCGAATCAAGATAACTCAGTAAAACCGAATCGGAAGTATTGTAGATTTTGACAAAAATACCAGCCAAGGCAAAGGCGGGCAGAATTTTTAAAAAATGTTTGACAATCTCTTTGTCGTATTCTGGCCAAAGCGAAAATTTTAATTTGGTTTTTAGTAAGGTTAAAGAAAATAAAAAATTAAAGACACTCGCGGCAATTAAGCCCATGATTAAGTGAGCCACTTGGCCGGTAGTTTTTAAAGCAATAATACCTAAAACAAAAATTATAATCTGAACTAAAATAGTTGAGATGCTTTCATATTTTAAATTGTGTCTTGACCGAAATACCATCCAAAAGCTCAACGAGAAGGAATCCAAAACCATAATCATACTTGCCAAATAAACCAACTGTCTGACTGCCGCTGGTTTACCGGTAACATTAATAAAAACCCAAACTGCAATTAAAGTAAAAACTGCCAAAGGCAGTTTTAAACCTAAAATGTTTTTTAAATATTTGTTGGCTTGGGAATCGTTTTTGGCCGCTTCGCGAGTCAGAATCGGCGACAAACCCAAATCGATAAAAATGGAAAATAAAGTGGTGCAGGATAAAGCAAAGATATATTGGCCCAACTGATTGGGAAATAAATTATTGGAAATAAACCAAAAATAAATAAAAGACAAGACTTTTTGGAAAGTCAAAGCAGCGGTAAAATAGGTCGTATTTTTGGCTAAATTTGGTTTTGCCATAGTCTTATTATACCTAAATTTTTCCAATAAAAAAAGTCCAGACAAGATTCTGTCTGAACGTGAGGCAAAGAGCGCCGGCTAAAAGATAGTGTAGTGAACTCTAATCCTATCGACGTTGATATCTTTATAGGCCAGATGGATGTTTCCGTCCAGGCCAATAGCAATGTTGCAATCAGCATAGCTGCCGCCCTCGTCAATGAGCTGTGTCTGCCACTGAGAAGCGAGGTTGGTGGCGTAGTACAATCTCTTTGATTTATTTAGACTACTTGAGGGAGGTGTGGCGACAAAGCAGAGGTGAATGTTGCCATCAAAATCGACAGTCATGGCTTTTTTGTCTGTATTTATAAGCCAGGCCTCTAGATCCGGAAAAGCCGTGGCGTAGCTGGCAACTTCCTGCCAAACGTTGTCAGTACCGGCCATAATGCCGTCGTTTTTAGCGGCATAAATGGTATCATAGCTGTCAATGCAAGCGGCTTTTGTGTAGAAACTCAGCCTGTCTACTTTCCATTCCTCACCCTGCAAGGCATAATGATCGTTGCCGGCAATTAGGTGAATAGCTTGAAGGCTGTCTAGCAGTATCCAGATATCCGGAAAGGAGTAGGTTAGGGTCTTGTTTGGCGTAGTTGAAACCCAATAACCGGCTGCTACATGACCGCGGTTGGTGCTGTAAAGTACGTTGCGGCCATTCCACGACCAGTGAACTGCATGGGTTTCCCCTGCAACACCAATAGCGATGTCGCTACACAGGCCGCAGCTCGGCCCGGAATTGGCATTAGCTGGAAGCCAGCAACCACTTTCGTTGCTCAGGTAGAACAGATCCTCGTCACAGTAATCGCTCAGGCTGCCGACAATATGAACTTTGTCGCTACCGTCAATGGCAATGGCATTGTATCCGCCATATCCTTCATGGCCGAGTAGCATTCCAATCTTTTTGGCTAACCACTCGGAGCCGTCCTTTTTGACGTAAATCAGCTTTCCCGCAGTTCCTTTGAAAATCAGGTGTGGCTGACTTTGACTGTCCAGGGTCATAGACAAATGATTGAAGCCATCTTGGCTAAAGCTGACAGCTTCGTCAACAACATAAGCCGTTAGGCCGCTTGAGAGTAGTTTTGTACCGACATTGGTACCGGCGAAGTCAACTACCTGGATCAAGTTTTCTTTTCTGACCGTGCTGGAGTCGAAGACGCCAAGCCCACTGTTAGCCGTCAGTGTGACTGTATAATTGCCAGCCGTGGAATAGGTGTACAGGGCGTAGTAACAATCATCGTACAATCGTGAGTAGTACTGGTTCAGTTTTGGATTAGCCCAGTCACCGAAATTCCATCGTAGGTTGACGATTGGTAATGATCCAGCCACCGATTTATTGGCAAATTGAACCTGGAAGGGCGTCATGCCAGTTGTTTGGCTGACGGTGAAGTCGGCCTTGGGTGGTTGAGTACAGCCACCAAGACACCAGGCAAAAACTACAAGTACTGTCGTAACAATAAAGTGTTTCTTATTCATTTCTTCTTCTCCTTGGTTTACTGTGCCGTTTGTGACAGTGTGATAGGTTGTGAAGTTCACTTAGTATAGGTTTAGCTTGATTTAATCTTTTTGTCAATAAAAAAAGCCCCAGCTTAGAGCTGAGACTTTTTGAGGTTGATTTATTCGGTAACGATGATTGTGCCTTTCATTGAGGGATGAAGCGAGCAATAGTAGCTGTAAGTTCCGGCTTTTTTGAAAATGGTCATAAAAGATTCACCCTGTTTTAAAACATCGCTTTGCCAGTCCGGGCCGCCCATAATGGTGTGATCCGCCGATTCCTGATTGGTCCATTTTACAATTGTGCCAACTTTGATCTCCAATTTATCAGGATTAAAGGCGAAATTATTAATGCTTATTTCTTTGGTTTCTGCTTGGTTATTCGGTTTAGTCACAACTTGCGGATCAAGACTGGTGTTTTGTGCCGGTAAACCGGACTGATTGTTTTGAATGGCGGTTGGGCCGGTGCCAGTATTTTTATTGCCGCAGCCGGTGATAAAACTCAAAGTAAAAAGCAGCAGGCCGGTTAAAATAATTTTTTGGGTCATAATTTTAATTTAATTAATAAAATTATTTTGGTTTATTTGCCTTCCCAAAAAGCCTCGCCTTCTTTTTCCATTACCGCTAAACGGGTGTAGTAATCGCGAATTTCATTAAGATGAGCCAAAGCGATTTTGCCAGTGATTAGCGGATCGTCGTTGCTGACATTAGTTTTTTCGTCGCGGGTGCCGTGCTCCAGCTCAACATCTAAGCCCATTCGAAATTGTTCAACATCAAATTTTGACCAATCAATCCCAAGTTGGTCGCCGATTTGTTTAGCTTCTTCTGAGGTAAAAGTTTTTTTATCAGTCATAGATTTTTAGTTATTTTTTAGTTTGGCCGCTAACTGGCCGCAAGCGCCATCGATATCGGCGCCAAAACGGTAACGTTGAATTACCGTAATCCCCTCCTTTTCCAAAATTGATTTAAATTTTTTTATAGTTTCCGGCTTGGACGGCTCAAAGCAACCGGTTTCATTGTAAGTTATTAAATTAACGAAAAATAATCTTTTCAGTTGTCTTTTAAGTAAGATTGCCAGTTCGGTTGCTTGACTGGGCGAATCATTAACGTCTTTTAACATTAAATACTCAATCATCACCCGTCGATTGCTGATTTTAATATAATCGGCCAGGGCGGTCAAAACTTTTTTAATCGGGTATTGTTGGTTGATTGGCATTAAACGACTACGCAGCTGGTCGTTTGGCGCGTGCAATGATAAAGCCAAATTAACCTGAAGATTCTCTTGGGAAAATTTTTTAATTCCTTCAACGATGCCGGCAGTGGAAATAGAGATATGTCTGGCGCCAATGCCAAATTTGTCATTGTCGTTTAAAATTCGAATGGCTTTTAAAACTTCATCATAATTTAAAAACGGTTCACCCATGCCCATAAAAACAATACTGTCGACTCTTTCCGATTCGGTTTTAAGCAACCGGCTAAACAATAAAACTTGTGAAATAATTTCAAAGCTGGTCAGGATTCTTTTAAAACCCAGTTTGCCGGTGGCGCAAAATTCGCAAGCCAAAGGACAGCCGGCTTGGCTGGAAACGCAAACTGTATTTCGGCCATTTCCGTGGCGCATTAAAACTGTTTCAATAATTTGACCGTCAGCTAAAGTAACCGCAGCTTTAATGGTTTTTTGATCGGTGGATTTTTGGATTTTGGCACAAATTTCCAGAGAGATTTCGGCTTTAAGCAGGGCCAAGATATCTTTGGGTAAATTAGTGACTTCGTCCCAGGATTCAACCAAATTTTTAAAGATCGCAAAATTAACCTGTTTTAGACGAAAGGCCGGGTATGGACTAAGTGATTTTTTTAGTTTAGCGAAATCCATTTATTAAGTATACTTGATTTTTAGATAAAAACCAAAGATATTCATATTTTTTAGTTTGGCGATTAATTTATTTTGGTTTATTAATTTTTAAAAAATATGCTATGATTAAACCATGCTGACTCAAAAAAGACTCGAAAAAATTAAAAAAGTAGTTGCCAACCGCCAAGCCGGTTTGATTTTGGTTTTGGAAGATATTCATGATCCGCATAATGCCTCAGCGATTTTGCGTACGGCTGACGCTTTTGGTATTCAAAATGTTTATTTTATTTTTGAGCAGGAAAAATACTACAATCCCAAAAGAGTCGGCAAATCCTCTTCCAGCACGGCCAATAAATGGCTTGACTTCAAAGTTTTTCGCTCAACCAAAGTCTGTTTAGGGCAACTTAAAAAACAAGGTTATAAAACTGTGGCCACAGTTTTGGCTGATCAGGCCAAAGACATTTATCATACCAAATTTGGCGAAAATAAAATTGCCATTTTGCTTGGCAATGAACATCGAGGCCTTTCTTTGGTGGCAATTAAAATGGCCGATAAAAAAATTTATATTCCAATGCTAGGAATGGTTCAGAGTTTAAACGTTTCGGTAAGCGCTGCCATTGTTATTGCCGAAATTTGCCGCCAGCGTCAGAAAAGCAAAAAGAAATATAATCTCTCAAATAAAGAAAAACAAAAATTAATTAAAAATTTCAGTTTAAGATAAGGCTACGGCTGTAAAATATCTTCGGTTTGGCCATCAATTGAGATGACCACTTTTTTTACGGTGGGAAATTGTTTTAAAGTCTCAGTAATTTGAGCGGCAATTGCAGCCACTTTGCAAGAACCACCAACGCCTGATTGTAAAGTTTGATCAAAATCGACATTAGCCACGCCATTTTCAATGGTTAATTTTTGAATTTTTACGCCCGAATTGATTGAAGTGAAATAACCGGCGATTTTATCGGCTTCACTTGGGCCTTTGAGTAATTCTTCCAATGCCGCTTGCCCGATCGCGAGTGTTTTTGGCACGATTTTTTGGACAGCAAAAACTTTTTTGCAATCCATTACTTCTGGATCCAATTTTGAATTGCCAAAAAAGATGTTAATTTTAGTAGTTTCCGGTTGATTTAAAATCAGGGGAATTGATATTTTTTCGTCATTTTGAGGCAGTCCGGAAGGATTGTCGCGCTCTAAAACCAAAGTGACGGGAATTTGGCCGGCTTGACTGAGAATACTGCCAACTAAAATGGCTTTAAAGTCGACAAAATTTTGGGTCATCCAATCGCCTTGAGCGGTAGCGACAGTTTGAGCAATGACTTGGTTTTTTTCATCCAAAAGTTTTATCGGAAATGATGCCTCAAAAAACCAACTGCCTTTGGCTTGCCCGGTGATTTCCAAAGGAAAGCTGAATTCCTGATTTAAATTTGGCTGAATAACAATAATTTTATTGCCAATTTGACACTGGCCTCGCAGATAAGCCCACTCTTCGCAAGCGCTGCCATCAGTAAAATTACAGACACCATACTGGCTGCCGTCGGTGCTGGTTTTGATTTCTGATTTACCATTGTGTTCATTGCAATAAGTGGCGGCCGGATTAGCCAGACCGGCGTTTTGATTTTGATTGGTTGCAAGACAAGGATAAGTTGGTTTTTTTGAATCGGGCTTGCCGTGCATCAGCCATTGGCCATCTTGGCAAAACCAATTATCTTCGCTGCTTTGAGTAAGTATTAAAATAAAAGCCGTGACTAAAATAATAACGGCAATAGCAACAAAAAATATTGTTTTTAAATTTTTGTCAATCATAAAATTATTGGTTATTTATTAGCTAATTCTAATTTTCCCTCATTTTTTACTCTTTGTCAAAGCCAATTTAATAAAAAAAGACCCTGAAAAATATTCTCAGGGTTATTGGTGGTGTGTCTTGCGGCGACGCAGAAACTTAAACCACGGGGTTGGTGGAGGGTTGGCTGAGGGAATCACTTCGACTTGAGAGAGGTTGGCCCAGATAATCAGGTTGTGATCACCGGTGATGATTTTTACCTTGCTGTCAGGATGTTGATTCTGCCATCGTTTGGCCAAGGCCAAAAGTTTGGCATCGTTTCCCTGATGTGGAATATCATCTGGTAACAGCGAAAGATCGGATTGATCTGAGCACAGGACGTAAACCTTGCCCCCATTTTTGGTGGCAATACCGGTTTCAAGATTACCCAAAAGGCCAAGATCGGCGATGATGCCAGAAATTCTGCGAGCATGTCTACCTCTTCTACCCTTCTTTTCGTGTTTGAAATGATCAAGCTCGCCAATCATGGCGCCAGCGACAATAACAGTGGCGCCGGGCCGATTAATCAGACTCTCTCCTTGCCTTAGCAGGGCGTTAGTATCGGGAAAGATGACTTCCTTTTTGCCGTTATTTCCTGACATGGCAGTAATTCCTCCAATAGCCTCAAGGCCAGTTAAACAATGTTAAAGGGCACAATATCTACCCTCCTTTGTTTAAATCTTTTCACTTTAGCTTTGATTTGTCAATAAAAAAAAGACCCTCGACCAAAAGGTAAAGGGTTGACTTCAGTGTGCGACGTGGTTGGGTCCAAGCGAAATGGATCCCGTGTCGGTTTCCCAATCAGGGCCAAGCGGCGTCAAAAGATCGGCGGTTTCCCAGCCAGCCAAAACCCGGGCTTCGATTTCTGTGTATGGCTTGATGCCGTCCGTGGCATTGAGGTGTTCAACGCAACAAGCGCCGGTAGCCGCTGCCATTTGGCAGGTTTTTTCCGGTTCTTGTCCGGTGGTAATGCTTGCCAGAAAACCGGCAATTGTGGTGTCGCCCGCGCCGGTGGTACCGGCAACTTCGACCTGAAAGCACGGTTGAAACATCTCAACTGCAGTCCATTTTTCGAGGTCGATGATCTCGGCCAAGCCGGCATCAGCCAGTGTCTGCGAATCGTTGCTGGTTCTCAAGTACAGGCCTTTGTCGCCGCATTTGATTACGACAATCGGCACGCCATACGCCAGCAAAATTGTGGACAGCTGGGACAGAATTGAACCAAGTCCGGTTGCGTGGAGGGCGACATTCAGAGTCATGATCAGCTCTTCCAGGCTGGGCAGAAAGATACTGACATAGGGCAAAGTGTTTTTGTAGATGGTCGGCCAGTCAGCTTTGGCGGCCGCGGAACTGGGATGCGGATAAGCCATATCAAGGGATGTGATGATCTCATGTTTTCGCGCCTGGGCAAACATCTTTGCCAGTTCATCGCCGTTGTCTTGCCACATTCTGTCCATCAATGGCGGATAGCCAAAGTGCAACAGCCGGGTTTTGTCCAGTTCAGCAAACGGCACACTTTGGCTGTCAAAAAACGCGTTCGGGCCGGGATAATGATGAAACCATCGGTCAACTCCGGGCACGCAGCCAACCAAAGAGTAAGAACCACCTACTCCCGGCAGCTGGCTTTTTGTGACAAACCGTAGCAGTTCGGGATTGTCCCCGGCGCTTCGTTGGAGCATGTTTATGGTCATTTGCCCAATCTCGTCATCACCAAGCTGGGTGACAAGCTGAGCCGGAAAGCCTAGCTTGTGAAGCGCCAGCCCGACATTGGGCACGCAGCCGCCGGTAGCAAAACCCATTGGGCCAAAGAAATGCAGGCTGCCGGGTTCGACAAGTGTTGCCAAGTTGCCGGCGTGAATTCCTGGTGGGGGCGGTGGAAACATGTCAAGACAAGTCAGCCCTGCCACACCAATAGATCTTCGTTCGAACATTTTGCGTTCTCCTTCACGTTAACGTTTACTGCGCCTATGGTTATGGTTTTTTCAGATTGTAAAACAGCCTTATTTTTTTACCTTTATTTTTAAATTTTGTCAATAAAAAGAACCCCTAAAACAAGTTTCAGGGGTTAGGGATGCTGCCACGAGAAATCGGTTATAATGAGCTCTTCGCCCAAGCCGTTTTGGGGCGGGTTGCCGTCAACCAGCCACAAATTGAACCGAATGTTTTCGAGTCCAGGTTTGGGAACAAACTCACCAGAGTATTTCCAGCGGCAAGCCAGCTTGCCAATTTCTGAACCGTCAGTACCTGGTTTGGTGTAGTAAGTCAGAAATTCGACTGACTCATTTTGCCAGACAATGACGTGAACCAGATCGATTGTTTCGTCGGTTAACTCAAGGTTGAATCGTTGATACTGATCCGGGCATTCGGCGCTGGCGTCGCAAGGCTGAACCACATACTGGCCGATTTCGTTTATTGGGTTACCCCAGCGGCTGAATTCGATATCCAGTTCGCGGTGGTATTGCTCGCTTGCGCCTGGATCCCAGGTAAAGATTCCCAAAACCAGATTGGGATCCAGCTGATCAACTCGGCCGCGGGTTTTGAAAGTGTAGGTGCCATAGCCCAAACAAGCGTTTAGGATGACTTCACTGCACCACCACTTCCCTTCTTGCCAGGTCAAAGTCAGATGCAAGCCTTGTTCGTCAACCCAGACAGCCTCTGAGCTGTCGGAAAAGTAGTTGACGCCGGGCGTTGTTGGCAAGTCTGAGCGTCGAACTGTCCAGTCAAAACCGGCAAAACCAATAATCCTGGTGCCTTCGCCAAAAATCGGTTCGTCTGACTTAAAGACTGCTTGGCAAAGCTGGTCCTGGCTAATCTCGATTGTAGTTTGGTTCGAGCCAGGGTCAGCGACCGGACCGTTCCAGTGGTCAAATTGCCAACCGGTTTCGGGTACGGCTTGCAGGGAAAAAGTGCCGGTGTCAATTGACTCGACTTGAATCAAACCGCTGTTAGGCGGCCAGACGTTGGTAAAAACCTCGGGCGGATCACTGGGGCAGCCCAGCAATCCAAGGGCTAAAATCAAAGAACAAAGCTGTTTCATGTCTCATCTCCCGTTTTGACGGTTGAGTTGCTTTATCGGTTATCACTTCAAACTGATTTTCAATTCTATTATGGATTAGCGAAAAAGTCAATTATAACAAAAAATAAGGCTTTAGGCCTTTTTGAGTAAGGAAAAAGACTGAGATGCTTTTCCACGGAAGGTGTGAGGGGAAAAGGTGTGAGATTGAAGTTTGTGTTGAGTTTGTTGGGTTGCCGCATATGGATCGCGGCGCTTAGGAGGTGGGTGGTTGGGAGGGGTTTTGGGTGATAGTTTTGAACCTTTTTTGCAAACGGTTCAAAACTATCACCCTTACCTCATGCTCAATACCCTTTTAAACTTCAATCTATTCTCAGTCTTCAATTTTATTTTACCATTTCTAAAAACCATGTCAATAGAATAATTATTGGTCAATTTTAAATAATTTTAGCTGAGTGGATAAGTTTACAAAAAATCCCGGATAAACGGGACTTTTTGGTATATTTGAGAAATATTTAATTTGTTTAACGTTTTGCCCACTGTGGTGCACGACGAGCGCGTTTTAAACCAGGTTTCTTTCTTTCTCGGCGTCTTGGATCGCGGGTTAAAAAGCCGTGAGGTTTGATTACTTTTCTTAAATCTTTATCAAAGACAATTAAGGCTCTTGATATGCCATGGCGGCAAGCTTCAGCCTGGCCATGAGAACCGCCACCGGCAACTTTGATGGTAAAATCAAATTCTTTTTGTTTACCCAAAACTTCCAGCGGTTGTAAAATAATTCTTTGTAATTCGTCAGTTGGAAAATATTTTTTGCAGTCTTTTTCATTAACTGTAATTTTGCCTTCACCTTTTTTAAATAATCTGACTCGGGCAACTGATTTTTTTCGGCGGCCGACAGCATAAAGATAAGAATGACGGACACGTTTTTTTTGAGTGTCTTGCTCTTCTTGTTCTAATTCGGCTTTCTTTTTTCTCGGCATAGATTATCTGATTTATTTAGTAATGTGTAAACGTTTAATCATATTGGCTCTCAATTTATTTTTTGGTAACATATTCCA
>JBAYJS010000025.1:0-14871 GCA_041664985.1 Candidatus Buchananbacteria bacterium
ACTTCTGGCGCCTGACTTCCAACAGCTCGCAATAATCCCTCAAGCAACTCATCATCGTCATCATCAGTCACCAACACGGTTGTTGACGGAGCGGCCGGCGGTTCGCTATCTGCCGCAAAAGCGTCAAGAGACGGGTCGTCTCCTTCTTCTCTCGGCGGCAGCGCAGGCAGGCCATCGTCTTGTTTACCACCGTCAGAACCTTCTTCAAAGTCCGCCAGCGTCGGCAAAGGGCCTCCTAACGAATCGTCTCCCTCTTTTTTTTCAGCTGGAGGGCCAGCGTCTTGAGTATTGGGATCGTTACCGTTCATCGTATTCTCCTTATCAGCACCGAAGTACTGTAAGTTGTCCTTTACTCCGCGGTCAGGACCACCCTGATCCGCGCCACGCCGTCCATTATCATAGGACGGAACATGACTGTGGAGCCGCCGGGGATTTCCATCCCTGACACGTATGGCTCCCAATCCTGTTGGTTTATCCGGATACTCAGCTCAGACGAGATGTCGCCCGAATACCGGAGACTGTACGTTGAGTCTTGCTTTGACTCCCAATACAGGGGTGGGGTTTCACGACCAGCGGCCACTTCAATGAACCATCCCCACCGATCTTTCTCTCTCGGCAGAGCAGTCCAACTAGTGATCGTCGGCTTGTCCAAAGACTCCGGACCGACCGATTCCTCCGGCACCCAGAGCAAATTTTTTTGCTCGTGAGGCGCCACCGACACCCGAACCCAAATCTTGGTGTCGGCTGGAAACGACCTGGGATCAATATTCGGGTAATACCGAACCTTGGTCCCGGCTGCCAAAGACTCCAGCGACTTGCCGGCGTCGTCTTTGACAAGCACTTCCTCGCCAACCAAAACGCGATTGGAGTAATCCTTTACTCCTCTCGTTACCGTTTCGGAGGCGCGGTTTTTGGTCTCGGCGACGGCTTTGACAGTCGTTGCCGTCTCCAGGTCGGTGTTAGCCGCGCTGACGCTTTTGCGAGCGGCCAGCAGTCGTGCCGCCGCAGGATCAGTTTTGGCCTTTGCGACCAAAGCTTGTTCCTGCTGTTCGGCAGTGATACGCGCCGGTTTGCCCGACAGCGCATCGTTGGTCCAAATCGTCGCGTGGTACGCGAAGACAATGACCGGACCGCCGACGACAATCACGAGAACCGCCAGTGCCCATTTCAATAAACCCATAACCGTGTCCTTCATCAGTCTTCTCCTTGCCTCATTTAGTTGCCCAATCCACTCTTTCCCAAAGACCTCAAACGACCAGCTAAAACAGTTAGCCAGTCGCATTCCTTCTCTATATATGCATAGGTTGTCAAAGACCTGGATTTTCAACCAGATTCTTCCTCAAACCCAATATAATATAATAGCACATTTTCAAAAGTTTGTCAATATAAAAACAAAATAATGCTATATTTTAGCCAAAATAAAGCGACTACTTTAAGAAAACAAGGCTTTTTTATAAAAAAAGACCAACCATTAGAATAGTTGGTCTGGGGTTTGTGAGGTTACTTCTTCTCCGGGTGTTGGGGCTTAACAACTTCTGGCTCGTCTTCTTCGACTGGCGGGTCGGCTTTTTTGGCGCCCGGATCTTTGGCCTGCGCCATCGGAATGCCCCCCATGGCACCAAGAACTGACACCATATTTGCGGTATCGCTTGCTCCACCGCCGCCGGAAACCACCGTGACATTCCCAACTGCGTTGGCCATTTGCACTGCCGCATTGGTCTGGAAAGCCAGCCTGGCATCAGGGTCTTTCATGGCATCGGCTCGCAACGTCAAGGCAGCAGCGTCACCGCGCGCTCTCTCTTCTTCAGCTATTGCATCGCCCTTAGCTTCGGCAAACTTCGCGGCGGCAGCAGCCATTGCAGCGGTCTTTCTCTCGAAATCCTTTCTGATTTCCGGATCAGCCGGTTGCAGATCCTGGACTTTGATTTCCAAAATCTGAAAACCAACCGTACTGAGGCAAACCCAGGCCGGGGTTTTTTCCGGAAAATTGTTCTGAACAAAAATCTGGTTTCTTGCCCAGACAATTTTCGGATTGCCATCAGACAAACCAAGGATTTTATGTAACTGATCGTAAACCTGGCCTTGAATGTCCGGATTCAGATCAAGTTCGGCGCCAAGGCCTTCCAAATCACCGGTTCGATCCTCAGTGCGCCTGGCAATATAGCGCATGGTTTGAATTACCAACCGCCAGGTTGAGGCAATCTCGTGACAAACGGATTCGCCAGGAAACTGAGACCCGTAAACTGCAGAATAAGGATCCCAAACCGAGGCACGAACATACAACTTCGCCTCGACCTCAATTGGATCAGCAGTCGCGACGTTGTCTGGAATGATATCCCAAGGCCGCTCCTTAAGGAAGCAAAACCGAACCGGCTCAATTGTCGGATTGGTCTCGTCCTCAGGCCGCTCATACCACGGATCACGCATCTTGTACTGCCACGGCCACTTGAAAAGGCCAAAGAAGTAATAGCCGTCACCTGGCGACAAAACAACGTACATTTCATAGCCGGCTTGCTGGTTGCGCCAGGCAGCCAATAGCTCGAAATGACGGCGGCGATTTGGGTCGTTACAGTTGATAACGATTTTCCAACACGCCCCGAGATATTCGAGAATCGCCGCCGAATTTTCCGGCACCTGGACTTGCCACCACCCCAGTTCAGCGCAGGCCGGGATCATTGGTGACCAGGAAAAGTATACCACCAAACAACCGACGGCAGTAGTAACCAGCCAGCCGATAAAATTGGCCGGAAAGGTCAGGCCGAAAAAAAACACCAGCCCGGCACCGACCAAACCAATGCCAAAAACCACCCAGTTCAGCTTTTGAAACACCAAAAGCTTTTGCTGGGCCACCAAGTCGTTGACTGGCAACTTTCTCGGAAAGACCAAGATGCTCTGACCCAAAAGCCAAAGCGCGCCCAGCCAAGCCGCTACGGCCACGATCAAGTTGACCATCGGCAGTGGTATGAATACCAAAGCCAGAGCGCCAAGCCCAGCGATTAGGGCTGCGCCCAGAATTCCCAACATCATTTTCAACATGTGCCTATCCTCCTGCCCAACGGGCGATTTTGCGACATCTCAGATCTTAAGTCTATACAAAACTCTTCACAGTGAAAACTAACCTCACTTGTTAAAGAGCAGAATTTTCGCACCCCAAACACAGATTGGAGTGACACTAAACGATACCACGCCAAACTGAATTTGTCAAGCAAAATTATAACAAAAAATACCTTAGCTAAGGTATTTTCCCATCAATAAAATTAAATCAAATTTAACCGGTTATAGCGCTGATTACAAAAGTCACCAAAGCGTAACTGGCAAAAATAACCGCCAAACCCAATGATGCCCACATTACCATATCTTTGCCCTTTTTGACTTTTTCCTCGCTACCAGCCGAAGTCACCCAATAAAAACCACCCAAGATAAAAACCCCCAAAGCTAGAGAGCCAACAATTCCTAATAAAGCTTTAATGATATTACCAATAACCTCTCGCGGATCATCAATCCCAATCGGATTTTTAATTCCGGTAGCATCACTGCCCGAAGTCGAACCACCAGCTTCCGTATCGGCCAAAACCAAAGTCGGCATCAGTAGACTGAAAGCCAATACCATTAAAACCAAAAATGTAAAAAAATTCTTTTTCATAACTAATTTCATTATAAATCAGCCAAGTTGGGGTGTCAAACCGCTTTTGGTTTAAATTTTTTGATTAGAAATAATAAGCTAAAAATAATCACCACCAAACTGACTAGAATCGGCAATCGGATACCTAAAATTATCATGGTTTGGTCGGTTCGCAAAAATTCCAAACCGATTCTAATTAAAGAATAAATAATTAAATAGACTAAAAATATTACCCCCGATTTTTTATTTTTTAATTTATAAAACAAAACCAACAAAATTAAAAAATTACAAAAATCCAAAATTGATTCATACAAAAAAGTCGGGTGAAAATATTGAAAATTTAAATACTCAAGCGGTCGATTGGCAAAACTGATTGGAATGCCCCAGGGCAAATTGGTTGGTTTGCCAAAAACTTCTTGATTAAAGTAATTGCCAAAGCGCCCAATGGCCTGACCCAAAGCCAAAGCCGGCGCAATTAAATCCGCCCAAAGCCAAAAGCTACCTATCTCCCTTGGCCCTTTGGGGGAGAGGGTGGTCCCGATGAATCTGGATCGGGTGAGGGGGTGAGTATAAATAAATAAAGTTAGAATTCCAAAAAAAATCGCACCGTGAATCGCCAGTCCCCCGTGCCACACGGCCAAAATTTCCAATGGTTGCGATAAATAAAATTGCCAATCTAAAAACACGGCATAAGCCCTGGCGCCAAGCAAACCAAAAATCAATAAGTAAAACCCGAGGTTGTAAACCTCATCACTAGAAATTGAAAAACGCTTGGCTAATTTTAAAACTACCAGCAAGCCTAAAACCGCAGCAAAGACTACAAAAATGCCGTACCAATGGATTTGTAAAAAGCCAAATTGGAACAAAATCGGCTGGGGTAAATAGCTATGTAAAAAATTAATCATACTTTAAGTCTAACACAGATAGCTTGAGATAAAAAACAGGTTCAGTGAAATTCACTGAACCTTAGCAGAGATCAGGCGGCACGACGAACCGCACCTTGAAACTTCCGCGCTCGACGCGCGTGGCAGGCGCGCTCATCACTTTTGCCGGTGAAATGCCGCCGGGAAACCCCGCCACTACCCCCTCCTTCGGAAGCCCGATTAGCAACACCGACTTTGAGAAATAACTGCCGAACTGGTCCGCAAATACCAATCCTTGTCATAACGTTCTCCAAGTAAAACAATTCAGTTACATCACTTACACAACGTTACGACTCGACCCTTGGCGGACCATGCTCTAGATTGCCCAAGATAACCACCCCCTTTCCGGGTTTGGCCTTAGTTATTCCCGTTGTACCAACCAACAGGATATATCAACATAGCGCTTTTTTACCCAAAAAGTCAATATTCAAAAAGACGGCCAAAAGCCGCCTTTTGAATGTTTGATTCTGGTTATTTTTTCTTGAGTCTTTTTTCTTGGGCTAAAATATCCAAAGTGGTTTTAACCACAGTATCTGGATTTAAAGACAAACTGTCAATTCCCTCTTTGACTAAAAACTGGGCAAAATCGGCAAAATCAGAAGGCGCCTGGCCGCAAATACCAATTTTTCTTTTTTTCTTTTTGGCAATTTTTATTACCTGAGAAATTAATTTTTTGACCGCTGAGTTTCTTTCGTCATAAACATGAGAAACCAAAGCCGAATCCCGATCAACACCCAAAGTCAGCTGGGTCAAGTCATTTGAGCCAATGGAAAAACCATCAAAAATTTCACAAAATTCTTCGGCCAAAATTACATTTGAAGGAATTTCACACATCACATAAATTTCCAATCCCCCTACCCCACGCTTTAAACCGTTTTGTGCCATAATTGCAATCACTTTTTCACCTTCTTTTATCGTTCGACAAAACGGAATCATAACTTTAATATTTTTTAAACCCATCACGTCTCTGGCTTTGGCTAAAGCTTTGCATTCCAAAACAAAAGCCTGTTGATATTGCTGTGAATAATACCGGCAAGCACCGCGCCAGCCAATCATTGGGTTTGACTCAAGCGGTTCGAATTCTTTGCCGCCAATCAAATTGGCGTATTCGTTTGATTTAAAATCCGACAACCGAAAAATCACTTCTTTGGGATAAAAAGCACAAGCAATCTGAGCTACGCCTTCGGCCAGCTTATCAATAAAATACTGGCTTTTATTTTTATACTCTTTGGTTATTTCGGCAATTTTTCTTTTGGCTGACAAATCTTTTAGCTTAGAAAAATTTAATAAGGCCAAAGGATGAATTTTAATGTGATTATTGATAATAAATTCTTCTCTGGCCAAACCCACGCCGTCATTTGGAATAAAAGAAGAAGCAAAAGCAATATCAGGCTGACCGACGTTTAACATAATTTTAGTTTTTGGCCGCCGTAAAGTTTTTAAATTGGTTTTTTTGACATTAAAAATCGCCAGGCCATCATAAACATAACCCGTCTCCCCTTCGGCGCAAGAAATTGTCACTTTTTGACCGGTTTTAATTTTTTTGGTGGCAAAATCAGTACCAACAATGCAGGCAATGCCCAACTCGCGCGAGACAATCGCCGCATGGCAAGTCCGGCCACCGCGATTAGTAATAATACCTGAGGCAATTTTCATAATCGGCTCCCAGTCCGGATCAGTCATATCAGTCACCAAAATTTCGCCGGGCTGAAATTTGGTAATTTGTTTGGGATCGGCAATAACTCTGGCAATCCCTGATGCGATTTTGGTGCCAACCGGCGCACCGGTCACAATGACTTTACCGCGCTTTTTGATTTGATATTCTTCAAGCACCGATAAATTTCTAACCGCCTGAACGGTTTCGGGCCGCGCTTGTAAAATATAAATTTTTTTGGTTCGACCGTCTTTGGCCCATTCAATATCCATCGGTCGATTGTAATGTTTTTCAATCGCTACCCCCCAACGAGCCAACTGCAAAATTTCATTTTCAGAAATTACGTACTTTTCCTGTTCGGCTTTGGTGGTATTGATATTTTTTGTCTGCTGATTTTTTTGGGTGGCATAAATCATTTTAATTTTTTTGCCGCCAAGTTTTTTGCGCACAATCGGCCGGAAATTTTTGGCTAAAGTGCCTTTAAAAACATAAAATTCATCCGGCGTTACTTTTCCCTGGACAATATTTTCGCCCAACCCCCAGGAACCGTTAATCAAAACCGTGCCCGAAAAACCAGTTTCCGTATCAATGGTAAACATCACGCCCGAGCAGGCTAAATCCGATCGAATCATTTTTTGAACCCCAATTGATAAGCCAACTTTAAAATGGTCAAAACCTTTATCAAACCGATAAGAGATTGCCCGGTTGGTAAAAAGCGAAGCTAAGCATTTTTTACAGGCTGCTAAAAGCTCGGTTTGGCCGCAAATATTTAAAAAAGTTTCCTGCTGGCCGGCAAATGATGCGTCGGGCAAATCTTCGGCCGTAGCCGAAGACCGAACCGCCACGTCGACATTTTTTCCGTATTGTTTTTCCAATTTTTGATAAGCGGCGTTAATTTGTTCAACCAGCTCCAAAGGTAAATTCTCCTGTAAAATCAAGCTGCGGATTTTTTGACCCGAAGCCATTAAATTATTGATGTCGTTGGGATTTAAATTTTCCAAAATCTTTTTTATTTTTTGATCCAGACCGGTTTTTTTCAAAAAATAAAAATAAGCCTGAGCGGTAAGCGCAAAGCCATTGGGAATATTAATGCCGTGTGGCACTAACTTTTGATACATCTCGCCCAAAGAGGCATTTTTGCCGCCAACAATCGGCACGTCCTTAATGGTTAATTCCTCAAACCAATAGATGAATTTTTTTGTTGGCAACATAAAAATAGTTTTAGAGTTTAACTAATTTTATATAAAAGATTTGATGAGAACAAATTTTAGATTATTTCAACTTTGATCAGGTTGGTTTGACCTAAATAGCCAAAAGGATGACCGGCGGCAATCACAATGATATCACCTTTGACAACCAATTTCTTTTTGGCTAATAATTTTTTAATCTGCTCAAGCATTTTATTAAACGATTCATCAAAAGAAAGATGATAAGGATGGACACCCCAGCTTAAACAAAGTTGATTTCTGGTTTTTTCCGAAGCTGACATAGCAACCACTGAAATATTTGGCCGATATTTCACCACCGAGCGCGCCGAATAACCAGTCGTAGTGGTACAAACCACGTATTTGGCTTTTAAATCGTCAGCCACGGTTTTAACCGCATGGCAAACCGTTTCGGTTGTTCCGCCTTTTTTGGAAAGAAAGTCTTCGATTTTTTTATGTTCGGCAATTTCCATTTTTTCCACTTCACCGGCAATTTTGGTCATGACTTGAACCGCTTTGAGCGGATATTTACCGGTGGCTGTTTCACCGGAAAGCATAATCGCGTCGGTACCATCCAAAATCGCATTGGCCACATCCGAAACTTCCGCGCGCGTCGGCACCGGATAGCGAATCATTGAATCAAGCATTTGCGTGGCAACAATCACCGGTTTGGCTTCCTGAATACAGCGCCGAATTATTTTCTTTTGAATCAAGGGTAAATCTTCCAAAGGAATTTCCAAGCCCAAGTCGCCTCTGGCAATCATGATACCGTCAACTGCCTGAAGAATTTCTTCAAAATTAGCCACGGCTTCCGGTCTTTCAATTTTGGCAATAATTTTAGTGTGAGTGGTTGGCCCTTTGCCACCGCGTTGGGGCTTTTTGAAATCTTTGATTTTTTGGCCAAGCCGAGTTTCGATTTGATGGATGCTTTTTCGTAAATCAATAACATCTTTGGCGTCTTTAACAAAAGACAAAGCGACAAAATCAATATTTTGTTTCAGTCCAAAAAGCAAATCCTGATGATCTTTTGAAGTCACCGGCGGCGCGGTAATTTTTGATTTGGGAAAATTCATTCCTTTGTGGGAATTAATCACTTCGCCGATTTTAACCTGGCAAATAATCGCCTTGCTTTTGATGGCCAAAACTTCCAGCTCAATTTTTGCATCATCAATCAAAATCGGATCACCCGGTTTGACATCGCGATATAAATTCGGATACTGAATCGGAATGAAGGTTGAAATATCTTTCAAAGAAATTTTAAAATTTTCCGGCACCAAATAAATTTTTTGGCCGGCTTCCACTTTAATACCGTCTTTTTCAATATTGCCGGTTCTGATTCTTGGTCCCTGCAAATCCTGCAAAATCGCAACCGGTTGGCCCAATTTATTAGAAACTTGTCGGATATTATTAATCAACATGGCGTGATGCTCATAGCTGCCATGGGAAAAATTAAGCCGAGCCACGTTCAAGCCAGACTTAATCATTTTTTCAATTTTGGTTTTGGTCTCCGAGGCCGGACCGATCGTACAAACAATTTTAGTTCTTTTCATAATAATATAATAAGCAAGATAAGTAATAAGCGAGATAAGCAAGATAAGTAATAAGCGAGATAAGCTTTGATTGACTTACTTACTTATCTTGCCAAAAACTTATCTTGCCTGCCTTGCTAAATTATAATTTTAAAGTTTTAACCAACCAATCGCCAAAACTTTTAGCCAAATCAGCCGCGACTGGCAACTGCCATTTTTCACCTTGCAAGGCTCGGATAATGCCAACAATCGCAGTGATACCAATTAAAATATTAAGCAACCAACCAATTACCGGGATAAAGCATAAAACAATCGAAACAGCAAATAAAAGCAAACCTTGGCTGGCGTGAAAACGAACGAATTCATTATTTTTTCTGGCCGCTATCGCCACCACACTTAAAATCCAAAGGTAGCTGATGGCAGCCCAAATTTTTTCTTCGGAAGTAATGTTTTTTGTCTCAGTCATAAGTTTATTTTTTAATTATTATCAATAATATTATACCATAATCGCCAAACGGTTAAAAGCCACAATTGATTGACAAGGCAATTCCAAAAAGAATACGATTAAAGTAATGAGGGCTAACCTAAGGAGTGCAAAGATGACCGAAAGCAAACAGGATGTTTGCGAGCGCTGCGGCCAAGTCGCACCAAAACGCTGCGTTAAGTGTCGGACATGTTTGCACTGCAAATATCACGACACTACTTCCAAATTTTGGTGCCCGGACTGCTTTGCGGCGCTGCCGCCGCTTGAGGAAACTCAACCAAAATCGTCCTTTGCCCAGCCAAGATCTCTTTGAGATTTTGGCTTCTTTTTTTATAAAATACTTTAATTTTTTTTGGTTAAATCTTTGGCTTGCTGCCAAATTACCATAAACTGACTTTTCATCATCTCGCTTAATTCAAGGCTTTCCACCAAAAAACCAAAGCTTTCTTTGCTGGAGGAAATAAATCTAACGGTGTTGCCATAAATTGAATAGCCTAAAGAAAAATCAATCCCTGCCGGCGCAATTTTTACTTCCCTTTTCAAATTTTGGTTAGCCAATAAAAAGGGATATTTTTTTAATTCCGGAATCTGATCTTTTGGCCAAATTACTTTTAAACTGATATTTTGCGCCAATCGTTTTTGGTGAAAATCTTTAATAAATTCCGATCCCAAAAGTTCCAGCATTTTTTTAATCGGCCAATAAGCCAAAACTGTCAGATTGCGATAAAGCAACATGTCTTTCATCATTTGTCGCAATTCTTTTTGACCGGTATAAAGTTGTAATTTCGGCGTTAAAGATTTGGCCTGGTTTTGATAAGCTTGTTTTAAATTTTCCAATTCCTTTTGAGCAATAATAATTTCTTTTTGTTTTTCTTCAAGTAAAAGCTGAATTTTTGGGGGTGGACAAGCGACAAAAACTTTAGTGCTGCCCTTTAGGGTTTCACTAACCAAACCAATTTCAATTAAATGACTAAGTAAATCATAAACCGAGGTTCGACTGATACCAACTTGTTTGGCTAATTCACTGGCCGTTAATACCCCACCAGTAAAAAGCCGGCTGAATAATTCAGTTTCAATCGGCCTTAAATTAAACAAAGCTAATAATCTATTTGTTTTCATAGTTTTTTTATCTTCCCCTCGCCCCTTAGGGTGAAGGATCTTAGTCTTATTCAAGCGTGTTGTCGGATTTTCACGACATAGTTTACAATACTCCCCTTTTTTGGCAAAGTCAAGGCAGAAATGAAAAACACTGCCCTTTAAAACAAGGAGAAACTTGATGAAAATCCAGCTGATCCAGCCACCAAAAAGCAGCAACGATAACTCCCGAAGCGGCTGTTATCCGCCTTTAGGATTATTATCAATTGCTACCCATTGCCACCAGAAATTTCCAGAAGCCCAAATTGAAGTCTTGGATGGGGAATTTCTGACACTGGAATCAATTCTTGAGCGCCTGAAACCCAAGTCGTTTGTCGGAGTGGAAACCAAGCTTCACAATTACCACAACGCGATTCGCATTGCTAAAAAAGCAAAGCAAATTGGCGGCACGGTGATTTTGGGCGGAGTTTTTGCCTCCAAAATGGCTAGTCTGATTGCCAAAAAACAGCCGACTACTATCGACTACATAATCAGAGGTTACGGCGAGGAGCGGTTTGTCCAAATCCTGGCTAATCAAACCGGTACTATAAATGGCATGCCGATAATCTACCCATACGCCGACCCGGAGTTCAATTCGCTGTTGATGCCGAATCGGCGATTCGTCCAGATGCGGAAATACCTGGCGAGATTTAAACAGTCTTATCCCGACTGGCAAGCAACTGGGACAAATATCATAACCATCCAGGGTTGTAAAAACTGTCCTCGCTGCTTGTTTTGCGACCGGCAGTCGCCGAAATGTTATTTTCGGCAGCCACAAAAAGTCTGGGAAGAAATCCAATATCTGCAACTGGATTATGGTGTCGACTACGTAGTGGCTTTTGACGATGATATTCTCCAGGACTTGAACTGGCTGAAACAACTGGTTGAGGCCAAACCGAAAGGTTGTCGGGTTCGTTGGCATGTCTTTGTCAGCGCTGCCAAGATAAATGACCAATCAGTGCAACTGCTTAAGGCTCTTGGGGTAGTCCACGTATTTATCGGCGTCGAAACTGCCGATGTTGAATTAGCTTCAACGATAGGTAAAGCAGACTTTAATCCGACTCAGTGCCATCAAGCCATCACTCAGCTGAACCGAGCTGGAATTGCCATTACCCCCTCATTTGTTTTTGGTCTGCCAGGAGAGAACGAAAGCAGCTTGGAAAAAACTCTCAGATTGGCTCAAGCGCTTAAGGCAGAAACAGATTATAACGAAGTAAACTGTTCTTGCCTGATTCCCTATCCCGGTAGCCGGGCTTTTGCCCGCTTGGCAAGGTTTGAACCCGAACTTCAAGACACCGATGATCTTGATGCGTCTAACCTGACTCGACGCTGGTTTGAAAGATTCTGCTTGGTTAGTTATGAAATGGCTCGCAATTACAGCCGGCAGATTTTGGCTCTGGCGCCGTATCGAATTACCCTGGATAGACAGAATTAGAGCAATCAGAAACTCCCATCACAACTAGGATAGAGGTAATTGATGATGACAAATGAAGACCTGTTTAAGAGATGCCACAGAAATCTAGGCTTATGCCATTTTCGAGTTGCAGGCTTAACGATTACCGTTAAAGTTCTGCCTTGCTGGTGGCTGCCTGGCGGAACGGTAAAACTACTGTCTAACAATAAATTGGATTTGCAATGTCTAATTGCGGATGCAATCATGACCCTGGCCGGCCGCGATATAGCAGATGAGGCAAAGTGGGTCGGCGACAAAGTGATTTTTGGCCAAACGATGAGGGACAAGATAAGTGTTATCTCCAACAAACCTGACTTTTTCAAGGTAAACTCCTGGGATCCGGAAACACTGGAACTGGTGATAACACCAACGGAAAAAGCACTGGGGCTACGTGGAGACAGCAAGGATGTATTTGATCCTATTTTTGTCATCGGCTGCAACAACAGCGGCAACTCAATTCTGGCCAAAGCCCTGACCAGTCATCCTGACCTCTGCGGTTTACCAGACCTGGAATCGCCTGACGATTACGGCCAATATCACCATCTGGAAATGCAGGATCTCCCAGGCATGCCAAAAAAGCTGACTCATTTTCTGGGCAAGCAGACCGCCAGGCTGTGGGCGTCAAATCAGTTCCAGGGAGCGTTAATCGTGACCGAAAACGATTTCACTCCTTTGATCGCCCGACAAACCAGAACCACACTTGGCCAGTATGTACAAGAGGAGCAGCGCTTGGTCCTCACAAGCCCCGCTAACTTACTGCGGGTCAGATTACTGCTGGCGATTTTTCCGGACGCCAGATTTGTTGCCACAGTTCGCAATCCATTTCCGGTGGTTGAAGGCACTATTCGCAAGCGTCTGCGCGATCCCCAAAGGCCTTGGATTTCGGGCATGACCACCACGGTTCAAGAGGCAGCTGAACAATGGGAAAATGCCAACGTCCTATTGCTACAACTGCAGAAATTCTTGAGTAGACGTCTGCTCATTGTTCATTATGAAGACTTGGTGGCAAAGCCAAAAGTCACACTCAATCGAGTCTGGGCTTTTCTGGGGCTGAGCGGCAAAGGGATAAAAATTCCCCACTTCAAACCAAACCTGAACCAAATCCAAGCCCAGCACTTAACCCAAGCAGATTGTAAACTGGTACAGCAGATCTGCTGGCCGATGATGAACTATTTCGGTTATCACTGAGCAATTCGGCGAATAATGGCTGAAGAATAGTCGGAGCTGAGACAATTGTCTTAGCTTCTTTTTTTATTTACCCAAACAGAAATCTCTAAACTTCTAATGGAGTATACCAAAAGCCGAGACATTCCTGCCCCGGCCCTTATCTTGTTCGGATATTCGTAATAATTCGTATTTTGTAATTTTTTACATCATGCCCATTCCGCCCATGCCCGGCATACCCCCGTGATTATGATCATCTTCTTTTTGCGGTATATCGGTAATAACGGTTTCCATGGTAATCAAAGTTGAAGCGATTGAAACGGCATTTTCCAAAGCCGTCCGAGTGACTTTCATCGGATCAACAATTCCGGATTTAAGCATATCAACTTTTTTGCCGGTATTGAAATCATAACCGGAATTGGCGTCTTTGATATCTTTAATTTCATTTAAAATCAAAGAAATATCTTTAATCCCGGCATTGGCGGCAATTTGACGCAACGGCGCAGATAACGATTGCTGAATAATTTTAGCCCCGATTTTTTCGTCATCGCTTAATTCAATCCCCTGCTCTTTAAGTAAATCATTTAAAGCATTGGCAATTTTTACTAAAGCCGCACCACCGCCAGGCACCACACCTTCTTCGACGGCCGCTTTGGTTGCGTTTAAAGCGTCTTCAATTTTGAATTTCTTTTCTTTCATTTCCGTTTCGGTTGCCGCACCAACTTTAATCACACCCACGCCACCGGAAAGTTTGGCCAACCGTTCGTGTAATTTTTCTTTATCAAACTGGGAATCAGACATTTCATATTCTTTTTTAATCTGGGCAACTCGATCGGCAATTTTTTTCTTGTCGCCTTTGCCATCAATAACGGTAGTGTATTCTTTGGTTGAAACCACTTTGCGGGCTTGGCCCAAATGGTCAATGTCGGCTTTTTCCAATTTTAAACCAACGTCTTCAGAAATTACCGTACCGCCGGTCAAAACCGCGATATCGGCAAGCATTTCTTTTCTGCGATCGCCAAAGCCGGGGGCTTTAACGCCCAAAACATTGAAAGTGCCGCGTAATTTATTAACGACAAAAGTCGCTAAAGCTTCGCCTTCAATTTCATCAGCGATAATGACCAATTCTTTTTTGCCGCTTTGAGCGATTTTTTCCAGTAAGGGCAAAATATCATGAATGGCTGAAATTTTTTGATCGGTAATTAAAATATGAGGTTCTTCAAAATCCGCTTCCATGCGTTCGGCGTTTGTCACCATATAGTGAGAAACATAACCTTTGTCAAAGCGCATGCCAGAAACCACTTCTTTTTGTAAACCAAAAGTTTGACTTTCTTCAACGGTAACCACACCGTCTTTGCCGACTTCTGCCATAATATCGGCAATCATTTCGCCAACCTGTAAATCCAAAGAAGAAATAGTGGCAACTTGAGCGACTTCTTTTTTGTCTTTAATTGGCATGGTAATTTTTTTCAAACCTTCGATGGCGGCATTAACGGTTTTTTGCATACCGCTTTTTAAAGCTAACGGATCAGTGCCGGCAGCAACATTTTTCAAACCTTCTTCAATAAAAGCTTGGGCCAAAACCGTGGCCGTGGTGGTACCGTCACCGGCAACGTCATTGGTTTTTTCCGCCACTTCTTTAATCAAAGAAGCACCAACATTTTCAAATTTATCTTCCAATTCGATTTCTTTGGCAATGGTAA
>JBAYJS010000026.1:0-14052 GCA_041664985.1 Candidatus Buchananbacteria bacterium
CGGCGGCAGGTACTCGTCAATAGCCGCACCATAGGCGACAAGATGATTCGGAACGTCCGCGAAGACGTTGAGAAGCCATTCGATTGTGAGTGCCGTGAGAACAGCGCCTTTGCAGCCAACGAGCATATTGAGGATGAAATCGAATATGCTCATCCGGTCGGAAGCGACGCAGAGCATCAGGTCGGGGCGACCTTTGATGTCGTACGTGTGACGCACCTTTCCGATGGTCAGCTCGTTGAGCTTTTGTGCCAGCAACACAAACAGTGCCAGCGCCAATAAACGGGGGTTAATTTTTTTCACGGTACATGTTCCTCTCTAGGCTTAGCCTATTGTCCTATGCTGCGTCAAGCGCCGCAATGGCCTGTTGCCATTTGCGGAAGCCAAACGGTTTACCCTTGATCGTTTGAATCTCTTTGCGAAGACTCTCGGGAATCTCGCCGGTGACTGCGAACTGGCAAGCGCGCTCAAATCCCTTGGCGCCAAAGTACGGCCCACAATCGTCGCCGCTGAGCAACATCTGGGCCCCCGGCAATTCCGAAATGGACAATAGGGCGGCCAGATCACGGCGTTGTTTTGTACTCAACGCCCGATAGATATGGAGCGCACCCAAGCGGCCATCCAAGATCGGGCCGGAGTCGGAAACTGGCAAACCATCACTTTTGGACTCCATGGCCACTCCAACGACAAAGATGTTGGTGGCTTTGAGCTTGTAGTAAAGGTACGCCGCCATCAGGCCCGGCAATACCGCTGCCCAGCCCGCTGCTGCGACCAAGACTACGTCCGTGTCTGGATGCAGCTTGGCCCAGCCAAAGATGGCCGACAGCGCACCCAAAAGCGTTTCCGTGTTGCGATGTGCACTAATCGTGAAATCATCGGCCTCGATTGCATCTCTCTCATCGAATTCCTGATACGTGATTTGCATTCGACCGATTGTGCCACCAGCCAAAGCTTGGGCCAAAACTTGCCAACCTTTCCCCATTTGCGGGTGATCGGTTGGCGATCCGGCGATGGTTAAAACCACTCTCTTTCGTTCCAAAATAGCGTTCTCCTCTCATTGACGAAGTCGCGTTGACTTGCGTCGGTGGATTGTGGAATGCACAATAAAACAAAGTCTCTCTTTTGGAAAGGCTTGTTTTGTTGCCTACAAATTAACAAAAAAAGAGGCAAATGTCAATGTAAAAAAAGACCAGCTAAACTCAGTTTAGCTGGTGGTGTACATTCCCTCCGAACTAGTGTTGATCAAAACCGCGGTTTTCTTTTGCCACGAAAACCATGGTCAACTTGTTGGCTGCAAAGAAGGCTTTAACTTCTTCCAGGCGCTTGCCATCAGCGGGAACCACGCCGCCACGGCAACCGGCAGCAACCAACAATTCCGGCGCTTCAAGCGGCGGTTCCACCGGCTTGAAACCAATCAGCCGGCGACTGGAATTCGCCAACCGACGCCAAATCGTTGGCGCATAATTGCGCTGGGCAAACGGGAAAAATCCGTCGCTGCCAAAAGCTGCATCGATCGTGTTGTGCCCCGAGCGTTCCGCCCGATGCAAACAGAGTTCAGCGCAGGCCATCCGGTCTTGCTGTCCACAACCAAGTGCGAGCAACATTCCGTTTTTGGCTATGGCAACCGTATTGGAATTGGCGCGCCAGGTCACCGCCCAGGCAATGATCAGGTCAGCGAGGAAATCCTCGTCAGAAACGGGGTTAAGGATGTCCTCAATTCCGCCGGCACTTTCCGACCGCAGATTAAGGACGAAATCGGGACAGCCCTGAACGATGAACCCGCCGCGAATCGGCCGAAGCATTTGCTTGGCAGGCGACATGGTCGGATTACTGATCGCTTCGTTGACCAGCAGCCGGCGATTTTCACGCTTGGCAAGCAGCTCAAACGCCGGCCCATCGAAACTGGCTGCGAAAATCACGTCTGCGCCCCAGTATTTTCGGCCAACTTCCGCCTTCAGCTCATCGGGCACTTCGTACAGTGCCTTGGCCACGTCTTCGGTCACAGCGAAGTTGCACATGACCTCAGCGCCCATTACCGCAACCGTATCGCCGCGCATGGCTTTGATTACCGACAGCACGGGATCATCCCAGTCGATACCGACACCACACGGGTTGCCATGTTTGCAGGCAATGGTGATATAAGGCACGCGGCCAAAGTTGCGCCGAAAGGCTTCGGCCATCAAGCACATCAGGTCGAGTGTGCGGTCGCCATCGGCCAAATTGATGTAGCCGGGAACGCCGTTGGCAAAAACCCACTTGTCCCAAGCGAGTGGATCGTCGTTTTCGACGGCGTAAAACGCTGCCGGCGACTGGTAACGGTTTTCGCCATAGGCCAGATCGAACTTCTTGGTGCCGACCAGGCCAAAGGTGGCCCCGTCGGACCAGTAGACTGCCGACATCAGCCGGTACAGCGTGATTGCCCGATAGGCTTTCGCAATCAAATTGCGCCGCGTGACCGGGTCCACATCACCGTTTTCCTTGAGCTGGCGCAGCACTTCGGGCCAGTCGGCCGGATCACAGACAACGATTTTGTTGCCTTTACAGCCGGACGAAAGCAAGGCAACGCCGCCCATGTCTTCCGCATCGCGAACACTCTCGTCGGTGCGATTGGGATTGGCCAAAGCAGCCGCCAGGTCATACAGGCCAACGTAAATCAGGTCGATCAGCCCATAGCCAAGCTGTTCCATTTCCGCCAAGTCGGGTCCGGTCCGCGCCAGCAAACCGGCGTGGATGCGCGGCTGCAGGGTCACGACCTGATGGCGAATAATCGGCGCCAGGCCGGTGAGGACCGCAAAGTCAGTGGCCGATTCGCCGCGATCGACCAGGTATTTGACCGTGCCTTGCGAGCCGTAGATATCCCAGCCCATTTCGCGCAGTTGTTCGGCAATCAGCTTAATGTCTGGTTTGTCTTTGACCAGGACGCTGAAGCCAGCCATTCTTCTTCGGGGGGCCATTGTGTCCGTCATATCTTCCCATCTCCTTTTTGACTACGCCGCAAGCGGCTGCAGTCGGTTAAACTGACAATTCAGCGGTTACGCCAAGCTCGTCTTTGTAGGGCTCAAGAGCCGGCTTGACTTCCTCTTCCAGAAACTGATCGACTTGCTCGGGTGCCCGACCAACATACGACATCGGATCGCAAAGTTCTTCGAGCCGAATGTGAATGGGTGCGAAGTAGGGATCAGCCAAAAGCCGTTCAAGCAGGTCGTTGGGTTTGCCTTGTTGCTTGACAACAGCACCAGCCTCTTGCGAATGAACCCGGATTTTCTCGTGGCATTCCTGTCGATCCGCTCCTGCACTCACCATTTCGATGATGAACTTTTCTGTTGCCATGAAAGGCAGTTCATCACTGATCCGGCGCGCTATAACCGCCGGATAAACGACCAACCCTTCACTCACATTCTGGATGATCCGCAAGATCGCATCAACCGCCAAAAATGCTTCAGCGATGGCAATCCGGCGTGCTGCGCTGTCATCAAGACTGCGCTCGAGAAACTGAATCGACTCAGTAATCCTCGCAACCACACCCATTGCCATGGGAATACGACTCAACGAGCAGGCTCGTTCACACCTCATCGGATTGCGTTTGTAAGCCATCGCGCTGGAGCCGATTTGGCCTGATTCAAACGGTTCTTCGATCTCTTTATCATGGGCCAATAGCCGAATATCCATTGCCATTTTGCAGACGCTTTCGGCGACGCTGCTTAAGGCACCAAGCACCCAACTGTCGACTTTCCGGGTATAGGTCTGACCCGTAATCGTAAACACACTGTTGAAACCCAGCGCCGCGGCAAACTGCTTTTCCGCGGCCAAAACTCTTCCGTGATCGCCGCCGAAGAGTTCAAGGTAACTTGCCTGCGTGCCAGTCGCGCCTTTCAGACCACGAAGTCTCATGTTGCCGATGAGCCATTGCAGATGCTGAAGGTCCATGAGATAGTTCTGGTTCCACATACACGCACGTTTGCCTACTGTAATCAAAGAGGCCGGCTGGTAGTGGGTATAACCGAGAGTCGGTAGCGATTTGTACTGCTCGGCGAAACGACCCAAACGGGCGATGACTCGAGCCAAGGCTTTACAGACAAGAATCATCCCTTCGCGCATGATTACCTGCTCGACATTATCGGTCGTGTCGCAACTGGTTGCGGCTAGCGCGATGATGCCCTTTGCCCCGGGGCAGACTTCACCATACGCCAAGTTGTTAGCCATTACATCATGACGATTCTTCTTTTCAATTTGAGCCACCCGAACGTAATCAATCGGATCGTTCAGGTGCGACAACATCTCATCAAGCATACCTTCGGTAATACAGTCAACGCCATGATCTCTCTCGGCCAAAGCAAGTTGGTACCATATTCCTCGCCAGCCCATCTCACCGCCAAACTTCCTGTCGTCTGAAAACAAGAAAAGCATTTGCGGTGAGGCATATCGTCCGCCAAGTGGCGACTCATACCTGTCTTTTGCCATGTCTAGTCCTCCTGTTTCTGTACTAATTTCCCATAGTTGAAACGTCACATTCGCCTCAACCTTATTGCCATGTATATTGTCAAAAAACAAAGTCTTCCCCTCCTGGAAAGACTAGTTTTGTATACTTAAATTAACAAAAAATTAGGTTAAAGTCAACCAATCTTTTTGTCGCCCTGAACTTGTTTCAGGGCCTCCAATATCCCGAAATAAACCTGCCTGCCGGCCTGCCGGTAGGTTCGGGATGACAGTTAGCTAGGGTTGAAAAAACCCAATCATTCTGCTAAACTTTATTTACTGTTAAAATCTAGACAATAGACCTAGTCACCTAAAACCTAATAACCTAATCCATGTCATTTTCCATCGGCATCGTCGGTTTGCCCAACGTCGGTAAATCAACCCTATTTAAAGCCCTAACTAAAAAACAAGTTGACGCGGCTAATTATCCTTTTTGCACCATCGACCCAAACGTCGGTGTGGTTGCTGTACCCGACGAGCGGCTGGAGCAATTAACCAAAGTTTCAAAATCAGCCAAAACGATTTATACCACTATTGAATTTGTCGATATTGCCGGCCTGGTCAAAGGTGCTCACAAAGGTGAAGGTTTAGGTAATCAATTTCTGGCCAATATTCGGGAGTGCGACGCCATTGTTCAAGTAGTTAGACAATTTTCCGATGTTAACGTTATTCACGTTGATGGCAAAGTCAATCCAGAATCAGATAAAGAAACAATCAATTTAGAATTAATTTTTGCTGATTTAAAAACTTTGCAGCAAAGAATCGGCAAAAATGCCAAAGACCTGCACGCCAATTTAAAAGAAGCCAAAGAAATCGCAGTGGTTTTGGAAAAATTAAAAACCGGTTTGGATGCGGGCAAACTCGCCTCAGAAATTATTACCGATTTGCAAGAAAAAGAAATCATTGCCGATTTGCATTTGCTGACCATGAAACCGATGATTTATGTTTTAAATGTTGATGAAGATAAAGTTTTTCAGGAAACTGATTATTTAACGATATCGGCTAAAATCGAATCCGAGCTATCGGAACTGCCCGAATCCGAAGCCAAAGAATATTTGAAGGAATTAAAATTGGATTCTTCCGGACTTGATCGATTGATTCAAAAATCTTACGAAATTTTAAATTTAGTCACTTTCTTAACTTCTGGCCCAACCGAATCAAGAGCTTGGACAATTAAAAAAGGCACCAAAGCGCCACAAGCAGCCGGTGTCATTCATACTGATTTTGAGAAAGGTTTTATCAAAGCCGAAGTGATTGATTGGCAGGATTTTGTTACCGCCGGCGGCGAAGCGCCAGCGCGCGAAAAAGGTTTAATTAGAACTGAAGGTAAAGAATACGTGATTAAAGATGGCGACGTTTGTCATTTTAAAGTCAACGCTTAGAAATCTTGTCTATAAAAAACAGCCGAGGCATTTTTGCCTCGGCTTTGGTTATCTTTGAAAAATGTAAATTTGCCGCCAAACTTTTTGGCCTTCGCGGCTGTAAACCAATTTGTCTTTATTGATTTGAGTATAACCTAATTTTTTTATTTCCGGTAAAATTGGCATTTCCAAAATATCTTTACCAGTTCGAAAAGCCGGAAAAATAATCACCACCCGGCTACCGGGATTTAAAATTTTCAAAAATTCCACAAAGGCTTTATCGTAAAGCTCGGCCAATTGATAAATAATTTTTTCAATTTCTTGAATTTTTTCATTGCCTCTCAAGGCCGGCCCCAAATAGGGCTCAGTCACAATCGCGTCGGCTTGGCTAACCGCTTTTGAAATTTGTTTGACATCTGCTTGCAAAATTTTGTAATTTGATTTTCTGATTGGTTGGTTTGAATTGTTTACCAACCATTCCAAATTTTTTTGACTGTCTCTAATCGCTTTATCCGAAACATCACTGCCAATAGCTTTGTAACCCAAAAGTAAAGCTTCCTGAATCACCGTGCCTGAACCGCAGAACGGATCTAAAATCGTTTCACCAATTGGCAGTTGGGCTAAATTAATCATAATTTTAGCCAGCTTGGGCGGCATACTGCCAGAAATCATATCCCGAACCGGCCGGCCGTAGTCGCGATTGCTGTAATCTTCAAAATCTTGAACCGCACAAGTTTGCCCCAACCATTTTTTACCCAAAACCAAAAACTCATGGCATTTGTTTTTTGTTACCACTACCGAAGACAAAGCTTTATCTTTGCTTACAACCAAGCGACAACTGATGCCGGAGTCTTTTAATTCTTTTTTAATCATCATGCCTAAATTATTCGGCTTGGCGTCATAATAGCTGACGGCAAAATTCAATTTGCTTTCGGTTTTAATTTCTTTTAATTTTTCCACTGTAACTTTTTTGCTGATTTGGCTGTCAATAATTTTTCCAATTTTAATCGTTCCGCCCAAGCGCTTTAAAATTTCAGCACAATCAAATTCTTCGTTTTCCACAATTAAAAATGAACTGGTTTCTTCAATAACTTTTGCTTGGGGCAAAACCGCTAAAATTTCTGCCACGGACAGTTTAAAATTCCGACCCAAAATAAATACGTATTTCATAGATTAAATCAAGTTAATTAATTACCTAGCTTCATTATACCACATTTTCTTTAAAAAATAATTAAAAAAACCGGAAGCACTAGTTGCTTCCGGGAATGATTAGATTGGACACCAGACCCTGATCTTGACTAATCAAGTATCTGGAGCACCAAAGAGTTGACCGCTTCGATTAGGTTATTGACCTCTCTACGCCTTTTGCACCACTGCCACCACCGGGTCTCGTTCACGCAACCAAGGCGTACTTTAAGACCCCTAATGGTTGACTTTAGGCCGCGAAGCACTCGATTCGCCTCCGCCAATTCATTGGCACTCTGCTGGCGGTGAACCTGGAGCCTCGTCTTGACGGTGGCTGCCAAGTCATGACCAGGATCGTTACCGCCCATGTCCTCTTCCAAAACGGCACGAATCTGATTGAGCTGCTCACGCACCGAAAGCTCCGCAACGAATTCTTCAGCTGCCGCTCTCAGCTCGACAATTTCTGCCTTGCCAACCAAAAAGCGACAAAGCAGGTTGCCATCGGCCACATAAAACGTCCCGGGCACACCCTTTTGGGTGGTAAAGATCTGGACCGGGGTATCGGAGTCTGGCCGGTAGAAAACACGCAAAGCATAGTCACCGCAGCCGATGGCGATGATATCTGCCAATCGGTCGGGATCGGGAACAAACGCTTTGCTGAGCTTAATTCCCGAGCGATCCATCGGCACCAAAACCGGACAAAAGTTACCTGAACAGCGCGCCACCAAAGCCAGAACATGTTGCTCCGAGTCTTGATTCAAGCTCGGCAAATTAAAGCTCAGTGCGCCTTCTTTGGTTTTTCCGATTTCGCCGGTTGACGGCAAACTGCAGCCCAAAAACAGGAAACTTATCCCTGAGCGAGTCGGACTTGTCACTAACACCTTGTGCCCTTCACCATTAGTCTTTGTGTCAACTGCTATCAAAGTACCCATATCCATTTTCGTCTCCTCAGCGCCAGCTCACTGCTGCGCGCCATTAAAGAGCATTCGGCACCGACCAACGTCGCGTACCTAAAGACAGCACCTCCCCTGTCTCTAACGGGAGCCGGAAACCAACGTGATTTCCGAACTTACAAATATATCTAAAAAACTTGATTTTGTCAAGCCAAAAAGAAGAACCCCGCTAGTGCGGGGCCTTCTTAAACTTTCGTCCTGAAACAATTTTAATTTTATTTAAAAATGTCTTCGTGGTCGATCGCTTTTTCTCTGCCGATGACAATCACGGCAAAAGATTGGTCTGGTTCCATCTGGTTCAAATGGCAATTCAGTAATTGCCGCACCACATTGGGAACAGGTCCAATTACCTTGGTACATTTGACGTGGACCAAAGCTGTTTTGTCTGTCCATTAAATTACCTTTTTGTTTTACTCAGCTTGATTTTTCTATAAACAACTAAATTGCTTATAGCTTCAGGCTAGTAAAATCTTTAATAATAACTAATTTAAGTCTAGCATATATTGACTTTTTTGTCAAGTTAAATCACAAAACATAGCTTAAAATCACTTGACTATTTTTCTTTACTATGATAAACTGATTTTACCCTAAACTGATAGGAAAAGTTTAACAATCCAACCCTTTTCCCGGTCGTACCAAGCGACCATCAACCTTGTCGCATTTTGACGGCAAGGAAAGGTGTTTTCCAGCTTGAAGCTTTTTAAAAGCTGCTAGCTTAAAATAGCGCGCAAACACCTTGGGCGATTTTTTAATAAATAATAATAAATTTGATTTAGAAATTATGAACAACCACTACGAATTACTTTATTTGGTTGCTGCCAATTACACCGAAGAAGAATTGGTACCGATTAAAGAAAAAGTAAAAGAATTAATCAAAAAATTCGGCGGCGAAATCACTTCCGAAGACAGTTTTGGCAAGAAAAAATTAGCCTATCCGGTTAAGAAAAATTTTCAAGGCTACTATTTGCTTTATGAATTCAATCTAGACGGCCAAAATTTGAAAGATCTGACCAAAAATTTGAAATTAACCAATGATATTTTACGACACGTCATTGTTAAGAAAAAATTAAGAACCCCAGAAGAAATCAAAGCAATCAAAGAAAGGGTTCAAAAAATGGAAGAGCAAGCCAACCCGGAAGTCAAAGCCGAAAAGAAAGCTAAAGATGATAATAAAATAAAATTAGAAGACCTAGATCAAAAACTTGATGAGATTTTAGAAGGCGATATAATGTAATATCGGCTTACCATCTTTATATACAATCAACGTAGGCATTCTAAGTAATAATAAAAAAATATGAATTTAAACAAGGCCATGATTATTGGTAACCTCACTCGGGAACCAGAATCCAAAACTACTCCTTCCGGCCAAAACGTCACCACTTTTGCCGTCGCCACCAATTTAATTTGGACCGATGCTTCCGGCAACAAGCAAAAAAAAGCCGAGTACCACAATATTGTCGCTTGGCGAAAATTGGGCGAAATTTGCTCTCAATATTTGCACAAAGGCGACAAAGTCTATATTGAAGGCCGAATTCAAACTCGCGACTGGGAAGGCCAGGACGGCGTCAAACGCTATCGAACTGAAATCGTTGCGGAAAACATGATTATGCTTGGCACTAAAGGCGCAAGCAACAGCGGTGTTTCTTCAAACAATGAATTCAGCCAGCCAGAAGCTGCCCCAGTTGACGAAATCCAGGTTGAAGATATTCCATTCTAATATAATTAAATCTCTGCTGTCGGCAGTTAACTGCCGACAGCAGAAAATACTCTTACTATGAACAACAATAATCGAAAAGACACTACCATTACTAAACCAAAAAATTGTCATTTTTGTTTAAACAATGCCAAAGAAATCGACTACAAAGACACTCAAACTTTACGCCGATTTATTTCTTCTTACGCCAAAATCGTTCCGCGAAAAAGAAGTGGCGTTTGTTCCAAACATCAAAGAAAATTAGCTTTGGCCATTAAACGAGCCCGAGTCATGTCTTTATTACCCTTCACTAACAAATAAAGGTTATGCCATTTTTAAACACTTTAAATGATATCAAACAAGGTTTGACTATCATTTATAACGGCGAACCTTACCGGGTAGCCGAAGCCAATTTTGTCCGAATGCAACAGCGAAAACCGGTCATGCAGACCAAATTGAAAAATTTGATTACCGGCAAAGTTTTAGAATACAATTTCAAACCGGGTGAAAAAATCGAAACCGGCGACATGACCTACAAAAAAGTCAATTTTTTGTATGCCGCTGGCGATGAATATGCTTTTATGGACAACGAAAGTTATGAGCAATTTTCCTTCACCAAAGACCGGCTTGGCGACCAAATAAAATATTTAAAAGAAGGCGTTGAAGTCAAATTAATTTCTTTTGATGATAAAGCAATCAATATTGAATTACCGCCGAAAATGGATTTTAAAGTAATTTCAACTCCTGATGCCATCAAAGGCAATACCGCTTCGGGTCGGGTTTTAAAAACCGCTGAAATCGAAACTGGTGCTGAAGTTTCCGTTCCTCTTTTTGTCAAACAAGGCGATACCGTCCGAGTCAATACGGAAACTGGCGATTACGTTGAACGAGTCAGCTAAATTTATTTCAAAAAAGAAAATCAGGGCAAATGCCCTGGTTTTTTTATAAAAAAAAGTCTTTGAGAACTGATAATTCAATCTCAAAGACTAGACGGTTTGGAGTTGTCTGACGGCCAAAAGCCCAATCAATGAAGGGTCGGTCAGCTCGCCGGGTTGCACTGCATAGGCGTGTTCGGTCCTTGCCAAAAGGTACAGAAACTTGGCTAACGCCTCGGGAGTGAGAAAATGGCAGATGTCACTTGAAACTGAGCCCAAGTGATCCGATCCAGTTTCTTCAGTCACGGCTTTCGCCAAAGCCGGCAGGTTAAGACGTGAACCATAAGTCTGCAAAACCCAGCAGACACCAGTCCGAAACAATGCCGCCTGCGCGCCGCTTTTGCAACAAAGCAAACCAAAACTGTTGCCCAGTACTGCCGGATTGATTTCACAAAGCCGATTACCGGCCAAGTGTACTGGTAAAGGCCTGATACAACCACTCGGCAAACCGCTCTCGTTAAGCTCGCGGTTAACAATGGATGTGATCAACAACGACGATTGCCCTACTAGATTCGGAAACATACCTTTTTCCTCCTAAACTGAAATCTCCAAGCCGGCCAAACCAAGCCGGCGCCAATAACTCAAGGAACAATTGATAAACCTTAACACACTATTTTTATCTTTTCAATACCAAAAAACAGGCTTGATTTGGCCTGTTTTTTGGTATTGAAAATAAATTATTTTTCTTCTTTTTTTACTTCTGGTTGCTCACCGGCCTTAAATTTTTGCCAAACTTGTTTTTTAATCTCACTGATTAATTTCGGATTTTCCCTTAAAAACAATTTGGCATTTTCCCGGCCCACACCCAATTTGGCTTCACCAAAAGAAAAAGTATTGCCGGATTTAGTAACTACACCATAAGTTGCACCAGTATCCAAAACATCACCGGCAATTGAAATACCTTCGTTATACATAATATCAAACTCACAAGTTTGAAACGGTGGAGCGACTTTATTTTTTACAATTTTGCATTTTACCCGATTACCAATCATTTTTTCACCTTGTTTAATTTGAGCTGCGCGCCGAACCTCAATTCGAACTGAAGAATAAAACTTCAAAGCCGTACCACCGGTCGTAGTTTCAGGATTGCCAAAAAAGATACCAATTCGCTGTCTGGTTTGATTGATAAAAATAACAATGGTATTGGTTTTGGAAACAATAGCCGTCAGTTTTCGCAAGGCCTGACTCATCAAACGAGCCTGCAAACCCATGTGGGAAGCGCCCATGTCGCCCTCAATTTCCGCTTTTGGCGTTAAAGCCGCCACTGAGTCAACTACCACCACGTCAACACCGTTGGAACGAACCAAAGTTTCAACAATTTCCAAAGCCTGTTCACCGGTGTCAGGTTGAGAAATCAGAAGGTCTTTAATGTTAACCCCGATTTTTTTGGCATACTCTGGATCTAAAGCGTGTTCAGCATCCACAAAAGCGGCAATGCCTCCGGCTTTTTGAACTTCAGCCACGATATGTTGGGCTAAAGTGGTTTTACCGGAAGCTTCCGGACCGTAGACTTCAATAATCCGACCACGAGGCACACCACCAACGCCCAAAGCGATATCCAGCGATAAACAACCGGTTGAGACTGCGTCGACTTCCATTCTTTTAGCCTCACCCAATTTCATAATTGAACCATCACCGAATCTTTCTTTGATTTGTTCAATTGCTGTCTGGGCAGCAGCCAGCCGATCAGATATTTGTGAAGCGCTAGTTGATTTGTTTTCTTTTTTTACCATAAGACTATATTTGATTATCCCGCCAGACAGAGTCCTGCCTGCACAGGTTTAATTATTATTTTGATTGACCATGACTTGACGATAAACTTTAGTTTGCTTACCATGCCGAGACTCGGCACTAACCTCGATTGTATTAACCCCGGACTGCAAATCAATCATTTCGGAAAAATGACCATCTTTATCAACTAAAATTTGTTGCCCATTAACTTCTAACTTCGTTTCTTTTTCAACCGACCCCGACACTTCAATAAAATTTTGATCAGTGGTCAAATTGTTAACTGGATTTTGAACTTTTAAATCCGGTGGCGTCATGATCATTTTAACTTTAACTCCCAAATAAAACAGGCAGGCTAAAGCTAAAAGGGCAATAATGGCGCTACGAACGATTCTTGGGGTAACAATTAAATGAATCCGGGAAATTTTTCTGACCGGTTTTTTAAAATCGGAAAGACCGCTGTTTTTAGTTTTGGCATAAACGGTCTGTTCACTTTGATAAAGACTGACAAAATCCTCAAAATCCAAGCCTAAAAATTTAGTATAAACTTTTAAAAAACTCTTGGCGTAAACTTCGCCCGGTAATTGATGATATTGGCCGGATTCCAAAGCGGTTAAATATTTAGCGGCAATTCCGGTGCTTTTAGCGGCTTGATCTAGACTGATTTTTAATTTTTCTCTAATCTCTTGCAATTGCTGACCCAAACTCGGCGGGTTGTTGATTTCCTTAAAATTAAAACTGACCATAAAAAACTGTTAACCTTATTCTTTATAACTGGCTGGTTGGTCATCTTCGTCGTATTCTTCATTTTCAATTTCAGTTTTATCTTCAGCCTCGGAAAAATCAGACTCCTCGTCAGACTCCAAACTACCACTTGTCAGACTGCTCATTAAAATTTCTCGGGGCTTGGCACCATCACCCGGACCAATGATTCCCTGCTTTTCCAATAAATCCAAAATCCTAGCCGCTCTGGCATAACCGACTCGCAACCGGCGTTGCAATAATGAAGCCGAGGCTTTTTTGGCTTGCATGATTACCTCTTTGGCTTCGTTTAATAACGGATCACTATCTTCATTATCCAAAAAGGTGGCGCCGCCCATACTTAAAGCCTGTTTTTCAACCACTTCATCCAAATAATCAGGTTCGGCTTGATTTTTCAAATATTCAGCTACCCGTTTAATTTCATTATCCGAAGCAAACGCGCCTTGTAAACGTTTTGGTTTGGAAATTTCAGCTGAAATATACAACATATCGCCGCGACCCAATAATTTTTCAGCGCCAGACATATCTAAAATTGTTCTTGAATCAACCAATGAAGCAACGGAAAAAGCGATTCTGGCGGTAATATTAGCTTTAATCAAACCAGTGATTACATCAACTGACGGCCGTTGGGTGGCCAAAATCAAATGAATACCAACCGCCCGCGACATTTGAGCCAAACGGACAATTGCCGCTTCGACTTCCGGTCCGGCCGCTGCCATCAAATCAGCTAATTCATCAATCACAATCACAATAAACGGCATTTTTTCCTCAACCGCGGCGTTGTAGCTGCCGATATTTCGGTAATGAGCTTGCGATAAAATATCAAATCTTTTTTCCATTTCTGTAATTGCCCAACGTAAAGCATTGACGGTTTTTTTGACATCGGTAATTACCGGCGTGAGCAAATGAGGAATGCCATTGTAAATTGGTAATTCCACGCGCTTAGGATCAACCATAATAAA
>JBAYJS010000027.1:0-13202 GCA_041664985.1 Candidatus Buchananbacteria bacterium
AATTTTGAAAATATTTTATCACAATCTTTGAAACCTTACGGTTGGAATTTAGAATATCCTCTTTTGACTGAAGCCTACGATAAAAATTTCAGCAAGTTAAGATGGGTGTTGGACTATGCTAAATTAATTGATAATCCAAATGCCGCTCAAAAAGAAGGTTTAAGTCCGGTTTCGCCGGAAGGTTCAAAATTTGTTAAAATTAACGGTCCTTACGTTATTTCTTCGGGAGAAATCGATGTTTTTGGCGGTAAAGATTATGTGATTTCAGCCTATGTTAATACCAAGAATTTATCCAAAGGCGCAGCGGCAATTAGAATCAGAGAATATAAAGCTGATGGTGGTAGAATTGATAGCATACCAACCGAATTGCCCGAACCGCTTTTGACTGTGCCGATTGGCAATGATTGGGTTTTAAGGCAGGTTAATTTCAAAACCAATTCACAAACTGCTCGAATAAAAATACTTTTAAGCAACTGGAACCCAATCACGATTGGTGGTAGCTATAAAACTAGAGCTAATCCCTGGACGACGGATAAATTGGGAATCGATCATTATTCAAGCGATGATATAATTCATGAAGTTATCGGCAGCTCTTATTTTGATGATATTATCATTAAACCAAATCTTCAGGTAACAAATAGCGCTTATGTCCCGCCCAGTTGCCGAATTTATCCATCCGCTGACGCTTTGAGCTGTGATTATTACACCAGCGATAATATGCGCCTTCGCGGTTGGCTGGGCTATTGTACGGAAGTTGATCCGGCAAATCCGGCTCAATGTTTACTTTGGTGGCCAGTTGAATTGATTGAAGGTGGTTTTGTTGATGAGTTGCCAGTCATTACCCAAGCGCCGCTTTATTATTGTCTTAAAGCTAAAGAAAATTATTATAGTTTTTTGGATTGTTTATTTAATTCCGGTAATAATCAATGTGCTTCGGCCGGAATTTATAACGGTGCCAGGGTGGCTGATCGGGTTTTTAATTGGAAAGTACCAGCCGGTTGGAATATTGAAAAATGGCAAATTGATAAAATTAGAATGACCGCTTCAGAATCGGTTGGTTGTGATCCAACAGAAGCTTGTACTACTGCTCCAACCCGTGCGGTTTTAACTGAAAATATTAATGACCCGGGCAGTGATACTTATTTAAATATCCAGAGAGGTTGGAGTGGAAAACTTAATTTTGGCGCTAATAACCAATTGGAAAGTGTTGATTTTACTGTTAGTGGTACTAATTGTATTTGCTCCAATGCCGATATTACCTTTGAAGTGAAAAAACAATGGTGTCAATATTTGGTTCAGGTTGTAACGCCATTTGGTCAGAGCAAACCCTGGTGGAGCCGAGTTTCGGACGCTTCAGGTCATTCTTACATTATTAAAAATTTAAATTATACTTACGCTTTTGATTATCCGCCTTTTGGTTCAATGGTTCCACCAAGCCCGGTTGAGACTCCTTCTAATTGGAATACGGCTGCCAGAAATGATCTTTATATCCGGCCGGTTTGGGTGGGCAGTGCCGATAAAGTAAATTTTACCGATCCTTTTCAGGTTAGGGCCGGTATTCCTTACTCTTGTGATCAAACTTCAATCAATTACTCAAGTCGACGTTGTTCATATCCGAATTCGAAAAATCAGTCTTCGGTTAATAAAATTGCCAATACAACCGTTGGCGGTCAGCCGGCTGAAGCTCAAGGACTACTTAGTTTGCAAAATATTTTTGCCAGAAATTACGGTACTTGGGAATTTCAAGGTGATGGTGTTTGCAAAACTTCAACTACCGGCGAAGTGGCTTTAGATGAGGACGGTAATATTATCACTTGTGCTTGTCCACAGTCGGCTTGTGCCGAGGCAAATACTACTTTAAAATTTTGCGGCAGTCCTTCGGGCGTGGCTAGTATTAAGGGAGTTTGTAGTAATTGTACCCAAAATTGTGAATTTTGTACCAATAATGAAGATTGCGGCGGCGCTGATGGTGTTTTCTGTGATTTTTCCAGAGGTATTTGTTCAGGCGGTTCTAATGCAAAAGAACCTTGCGGTCAAAATTGGCATTGTTATGACGCCGCTGGTGTTGATCAAGGTGAGTGCTCTCAGGAATTGTGTCCCGACGGTGTAAGTTGTCCGGCTACCGGCATATGTTCTGATGGAACAGCCTGTAACTCCTTAAGCTGTCCAACCGGTCAAGCCTGTAAAGCTTCAACCGATGAATGTGTTGGTGGCACTTGCGAACGGCCAAATGAGTCTGAGTCATTGACTTTATTTGGAACCGAAGATTCTTCCGGCCAAATCTGTGAGGTTGGATTTTTTGCTTGCCCAATTGATTTTACTGAGCTTTTATATGTGGCTGGTACAGGTATCATGGAATTGACTGTTGGTGGCTTGGGTTGGGAAGGGGTTTTAATCACTACGCTTTTGGATCTTGGTTCTCAGTTAATTGGTAATTGCCGGCCAAAGGCTTGTGGTACAAATTCTGACTGTTCGGGCGGTGAAAGCGGCGAGGGGTATTGCATTAATTTTCTTCATTATATTTTGTATCATTATGGTTTAGCCGAAGAGCAGGATACTTTTTTAGAAAATATTACCGGACCAATTTTTAATAATTTAGGCAATATTTATCAACCGGGCGGGGATGATGAGGGTGGTATTGAAGGTATAATTGGAAGAGTTATTGGTACTTTTTCTAACGAAGGCACGGCAACGATAATTGAGCGGTTTGTTGAAGGTGCGGCTGACGTGATGGGCGGTGATGCCTCAGTCATTGTATTTGCCGCTTTAAGGTCAAACTTGCTTAATAATTATTGCTCCCGAACCAATTTTACCTGCAACAAAACTGCTAAACCGTGCTGTCCTTTATGGTCTCCGGTTTGTGGCGGGGTGGCTTCAGTTGCCGGCCGTTGTGAATCCGGTCCGAATAAATATTTGTCTTGTGTGCCAAAAACCATGGCTCAAGAAATTGATCCTGATAGTAACGGTGATGAATGTCCAGACGGTTATGGTTGTTTCTTCCGTTCGAATAATGAGTCTTATCGAAGTGTTGAAAATTATCGCTGGACCGAACCGGAAAATTTGTGTTCAAACCTAACCAACCAGAGAGTTAAAAATTATAAATGTTCCGGCGATTGTACCGATCCAGACGGTATTTGCGAGTGTACTAACGACAGTGATTGTACCAGCGGTGAATGTCTATTGATTGCCGATGATAATTATTGCGCTGTGGCCCCAAAAATCTCGTCAATTTATATAAATAATAAAACCGGAACGGAATTAATAATTTATGGCGGAGACTATGTCAAGCTTGTCTTTACGACCGAGATTGACGATCAACAATTGCCGCTTAATGGTTATATCGTTAATTGGGGTGACGGTACGACTGATTCAGTCTCCGGTCAGGCTTTACGCAGCCATCCGGATAAAGTTGATCCGTTTACGGTCAGTCATTTATATTCTTTCTGGGATTTGCAGCAGGCTGAAAGTCAAGGTAAACTGGAATGTCCGAATAATCCGGTTGATAGCACTCCGGGCAAATGTTGTAATAGTCAGGAATGTCACGTAGTACCAAAAATTCAAGTCCGAGATAATTGGAATTGGTGTAATGGTAATTTGAGGTGCGACGGCAACGCAAACGGTAATCCGTGTAGCAAAGACGGCGAGTGCGGTGTTGGGCAATGTTTGCCGGTTGGCGGCAAGTGGGGTTATCATGGCAACGATTGCAGCAGCCAAGAAAATGCCTGGCAGTATTTCAATGGAACAATTGTTGTTTATCCTTATTTTAGCCAATATAAATAGCTAAAAAGCTTTAAAAATGATGAATTTTTATCAAAAATTAAAAATTCAAAAACGAGCCAAACAATTTTTAATTGCTGTCTTGCTGGCTTTTATTGTTACCTCGGTAATGCCAAATTTGGCTTTGAGTTTAAAGTCAGATGCTCAAAAGCAAGTCGCTTTGGAAATTTTGCAGGTTAGTCCGGCACAGGCTGCTTATGAAAGCCCTGAAGAAATGACTAGCAAAAGCGCCACTGATGTTGGTGGTACAACCGGATTTTTTGTTTGGGCCACCGGTTGGGTGGTTGGGGTATTGGTTAAATTGGAAGGTTGGATTATTACCGTTGAAACCAAAATTTTACTTTTCTTTTTGAAGTATAATGGTTTTGTTACAGCAACTCCGGTGATAATTGGTTGGACTTTGGTTAGAGATGTGTGTAATTTGTTTTTTGTTTTGATTTTACTGGTTATTGCTTTAGGCACAATTTTAAGGGTAGAGTCTTATAATTTTAAAAAACTTTTACCTAAAGTTTTACTGTTAGCGATTTTAATTAATTTCAGCCGAACTATTTGTGGGTTTGCCATTGATTTTGCCCAGGTGGTGATGATGAGCTTTGTGGCGGCATTTGTGAAAATCGGTACCGGTGGAAATTTGTATGCGGTTTTGCATATTAATGATATTTTAATGGCTACGGGTACCGCTTTTGACGATGGTAATAAGGCAATCTCGGCTTTGGCAGTTGTAGTGAGCGGAATTTTGGCGGTATTTTTGCTTTTGATCGCTTTGATTGTGATTTTTGTCATGATGGTGGTGATTATTATGAGAATCATTATGCTTTGGATGCTGGTGGTTCTTTCACCCTTGCCTTATATTCTTTCGGCTTTTCCCCAAGGTCAGCGCTATGCTCAGCAATGGTGGCAGGAATTTACCAAATACGTAATTGTCGGTCCGATTTTAGCTTTCTTTTTATGGCTGACTTTTGCGGTTGCGTCGCAAGACACCAAAGGGTCAATTACCGGTTCACAGATTGGTATTGATATGACCGGCCTAAAAGCTCAATTAGAAACTACGGCCGAAACTGATCCGGGATATACTCCGTCCGGTAATCCCCAATTAAGCAATGATCCATTTACCGGTATTGGTGATGTTGAAAATATGCTTTCTTTAATTATTGGTATTGGTATGTTAATGGCCGGCCTAATGGTGACTCAACAATTGGGTGTGGCCGGCAGCCAGCTAGCCGGACAAGCCTTTGGCGCTTCGCAAAAGATTTTGAAATCGCCGATTAAAGCGGCGGCCTGGCTTGACCGAAAAATGTATGCTGGCGAAATACCGTTGGTGGGAAAATATCTTGGTGGCTTGTCTTTGAATCCGGCTCGGTGGGCGCAACAATATTCCAAATGGGCCGAACATCGAAAACAACAGCAACTCAGTTTTGGTGCTGGTTTGGCCGGTACCAAATTCGCCGGTTCTTTTGAAAAAAAAGGACCACTTGGTGTTGCTTCCCGAGTGGTTAATTTTGCCCGCTTGTTAGCCGGTAATCCGGCTGATGCTATGGAAACTTACGGCGGACTTAGATTTTTCCCGCATGCTTATGAAATGGTTACTGGTAGAAAAGTAAAAGAAAGCCGCCGATCAAAAGCGCTTAAAGCCGAATTGGCCGCCGGCCCAAAAGCCGGTGAAAGTGATGTCGATTGGGCAGCCAGAGAAGCCGGATTGGATGCTAACATTGCCGCAGGAGATTCCAGTTTAGCTGCACTTAGAGCTGAAAAACATGCCGGCCAAAAAACTGGTGAAAGTGATGACGAGTGGAAGATTAGAGAGAGTAAGTTAGATAGTGATATTGAAGATCAAAGGCTGGTAGTAGAAGATTTGAAAGCTGAAAAAGCGGCTGGTCAAAGACTAGGAGAAACCGCTGCTGAATGGGCTGAGAGAAAAGAGAAGCTAGAAGAAAGCATTCAAGAGGAAAAGAAAGCAACCGTGCCATTGCCTTATTATGCAGCTCAAGAATGGCAAGGTTTGATTAAAGAAGAAATGGGCAAACTGCCAGACAGTATGGATTGGGGAGAAATTGAAGGTGAATTGGAAATTGCAATTAATACTAAAAATATTCCCCGCACGTTTGCTTTAATGACTAAAGCCACCAGGGATTATAATGATAACGAAGTTTGGAATTGGGCCGGGTATGCCTCAAAAACCTATGGCGGAAAAGTTTGGGATGACAGTGAAAAAGCCAAGCAGGGCGGTATGAAAGGATTTTTTGAGCAAGTTTTAGAAAAAAAATTAGGCGTGCCGCAGCAGATGTCTCGATCGTTTGCCAACTATTTGGCTTATATGAACGAAGACTTAAAACATGGCGGTACGGCTCGGGTTATTAAAGTCAAAAACGGTCTTTACGATTGGAATAGCCGCGAAGAGCAGGCCGTAGCAATTTCAACGGAAAGATTTAAGGGTAATGCCAGAGCCGGCTTACAAAATGCCGCGCGGCTCGATACCGGGGGTCATGAAGCCAATGGTCAATATAATATGGGTTGGGAAGGCCTTTTGGAAATGGCTGGTTGGGCGGCTGAAATTATTAATTTTACCCAAAGAAAAGAAATTAACAAAAGTACTTTATCAAATTGGCAATCCGACAAAGATACCCTTGCTTTTGCCAGACATTTGTCAACTAAAATTAATCCAAAAACCGGAGAAGCATTTATCAATCCAAAAGTAATTGATGCCATTGAGCACCCTGAAACTTTAAATGGATCATCGGCTAACGGAGTTAAGGCGACAACTGGTGTAAGTCATGGAGAATTAGAAGATTGGGTTAAAGCCGCCAAAGAAGCTGCCAAGGACTTTGTCCTGCCGTCAGCCACTGGTCCATCACCGGCCGGTGCTTCCGCAGGTGGACCGATACCAACTCCAGCACCAAAGAAAGAAGCTTATGCTTTTGATTCAGGAATTCAAAATCAAACCGAGGAAAGATTGGCTCAATATCAAGCTAAATATGGTTTAACTCAAGATGATTTCTTTAACGACGCTCAAACTCAAAAAGATATTGCTTCCGGCCAAATTTACGACCAGAGAGCCTTATTGCGTCATCGTGACATTCAGGCTCGCCGTGAAACGGAAAGTGTTGATCAGGTTAATTTTGCCAATTCGGCTATCGGTTTAGCTGATGCACCAAAAGACAGCCGGTTATTGGAACAAGGCCGTTTAGGTTTGAATTTTGATCAAGAAGGCATTCAAACTGATTTTGGTGTCAGGGCTGACCAAACGGCAGTGGTTTTCACTTCCGAAACTGAAGCCAAAAAAATTGCTAAAGATGAAGCGGTGGTCAAAGCGGTCGGACTTTATCAAAAAGAACAACAGGGTAAATATGCCCAGCACGTTAAACAAGTTGAAGAAATTTTGGGCAAATCAATTGCTGATTCTGACGAACAGGAAATTAAAGCCGCTTACCAGCAAGTATTTGAACAATTAGATAAAAGTGGTAACCCTGATGCTTCACCGGCTAGAAGTTTGGTTAATCAATGGGCAGAAACAGAATTCAAAGCTGGTAATAAAGACGGCCGGGTGGGTGAAGTTTTGAGTGCTAATGGTCAAGTTGTTGGTTATAAATATAATGACGAAAATGTGGCTGCCCAGCAACAGGGCGAGGCTATGCGGCAGGCTTACAGCCAAGAACAAATTACGGCCAGAGCAGATAAGATGAAAACCGGTTTGGATCGAGCCAAAACTTTTGCTTTGCATAATAATTCAGCTTACGGCAGTCAGTTGGAAGCTGGTTTTCACGAATTGGGCCATGCCGAAATTGCCAAGGCCAATTTAACCGAGGCGCAACAAAAAGAATTCCTCAAAACTTTAACCAGCGAACAACGCAAAAAAGCCAAAGAAGAAGGCACGGAAGAATTTATGGCGCAAATGGCAGGCGCTGGCAGTATGGTAGGAGTTGATGAGGTTTATAGACCAAGCTATCAGACTAAACTTTGGGCGCAAAAAGCTGGCCTTAAATTAAGAGGGGCTCAAGTAGTTGAGGAAGCTGCGCCAGAAGAAGCAATCACTGAAGAACAATTGGCAAAAATTTCAAATAGTGCCGATAAAAAGGCCAGAAGAAAAGAAACTTGGGCGTCAGTCAAGGCTTCACCGGCTAATGCTACAAATTGGGTAACTTCAAGAGTTAGCGAAACTTTGGGTTTACCGGCACGCAGGGAAGCTCGACGAGAAAAAGTTAAACAACAAGAACTTAAAAAAGAAGCTGCTACCAACTTGGGAATAGCAAATGTTCAAACCGAAAGAGAAAGATTACAACAAACGGAATTGGAAAAACAGCAAACAGTTCAACAAGAAGTGGCTGCCAAACGTGAAAACAGTAAAAATGCCGATGCAATTGCCGATCAAGCTTCAAAAGAAATGACTGAGGTTGAAGCGACGGTTATGGCTAAACGAAAAGAATTGGCTCAATTAAATAACGCCGCGAAAGCTGCCGCTGCCAGTACCGATCCAAAAGAAAGAGCTTGGGCAGCAACTTATAGGCAGAAAGCTTTGCAGGTTTCTGAAGAGTTAAATGGTCTTAGTGATCCTAACGCTAGAAAAACCAAGGAATCAGAGCTGGATGATATAGTCCATCTAAGAGATAGAGCTTTAGAAAATGCCAATCGAGCCAAAACACCTGAACAAAAAGAGCACTTTTTGGCTATTGCTGATCAAAATCAAAAGAAGGCCGATACTATTGAGGATGAACTTAATGGTCTTGAAGGTAAATTGGTTAAAGCTAAACAAAATATGACAGTTGCGGTTGAAGCTAAAGTAGTCGGTCAGGAAGAATATCAGCAGGCTATTGATGGGATCAAAAGCAGCTCTCAGGACTTAGAAAAGATTTTATCTAATGTAAGTGGTAGTCTATCTTTGGGCCAGTTGTCGAAGGTGTTTGAAGATGCTCAGGCAGAAATTAAAGACTTTAATCAAGCGGCTGCTGCTGCCGCTGCCAGTGCTGATCCAGCCGAAAAAGCTTGGGCTAGTGCTTTTAAAACCAAAGCTGAACAAAGTCAGGTTTGGCGCGATGTTGTGGGTCAGCAGATAAAAAAGAAGGGTGGTAAAGTGCCAACAGTTGCTGTGGCTACCGAAGAAGAATCAAAAGAAAAAACATCCCAAAAAGTGGATAATCAAGCTATTTCTCAGAATATAGCTAATGCACCTACTCCGGCCGCTGCTCAGGCTGAGGTTGAAAAGTTTATTCAAAGTTTAGCTGGTAATTTAGATGAGGTAATAGAAGCAACTGAAAAAGTTGCCGGTGGCGACAAGGAACTTCAGGAGGAGTTAGCTGAAAAATTAGGTGATATTGCCTCCGCTCTCAGTTCCATGTCTCAGGATTTGGGTAAATTACCGGATAAATTAGCCGAACAACTGAAGAAAGGTGATTTTGACAAAAAGGCTGGGGAAATATCCGGTGTGGTTGGTCAAAACCAGGGTGTTTTTGATCGAGCCGCCGATATTGTCCATTTGCGAGAGATGAGGAATTTATTGTCTCAAATTTTGGCTACTTTAAGACAGAACTCTGGTAAAGGTAAGACAACAGACTTTGAAGGCAAAATTACAAAAGAAGAAGATAATACCAAATAATTAATTTATCAAAATGGCAGACGAAACAAAAAAATTAGTTATTACCAAAGACTTGGTTAATGAATTTGAAAGTAAAACCGAGGAAGCGGTTAAGTTTAGTGATGTTGAATGGGCAAAAGAATTTCTCAGAAAAATTTGGCCAAATATCAAATTTGAAGGCGCTGACTCGGGCAGCGATCCGGAGCTTTATCGCCGACTGGAAGCCTTGGAAAAAATAAATTCAATTATCATTTTACCGTCATTGTCAGCTCAAAATTTGGTTCAAATTTTTAATGACGGAATTGGTTTTTATTTTAATAAGTTTATGTCAGAGACTGGGTTGACTTTGTGGGAGTTGGTCAGGGGTAATATCGTTTCTGGTTTTCCGGAAGACCGAGATCCGTTAAAAGAAAAATTAAGGCAAGCCTTATTAAGAAATGAAGAATTGATCACTGCTGGTAAGATAAAAAGAAACGATAAACAATACAATCCTTCAATTAAAGAATGGTTGGTCGATTATACTAGTGTGGTTGGAAATAAAAAAGTCGATGCTTTGGAAATGAACCAATATTTTGCTGCCAGTTCCAACTTTCAAAAATTATCCGATTTGGAAAAAGAAAAAGTTAGAATTTTAATTACTCTGTATGAGAAATTAAAAAGATCAACTTTTGAACCGGAAGGTTTGGAAGAAAGCGTTATGTTTGAAGTTGAAGGCCATCTTTTAATTTTTAGCGATGGCCGAGTAGAGGATTTAGGAGAGTATTCGGAGAGCGAAGGGCTAAAGCCAGGTAGTACTCAAATTCAAGGAGAAGCTTTGGGTCAGACAGCCAAAAAAATTACTCCCACTCAGGCAGAAGTTGTCGCGGCTTACCAGGGCGATCCTAAACAGCAAAAAGCAATCGCTTTGGCCGAAGAAAAAATGGCTAAAGCCGTAAAAGAGGATAAGCAAAAATTAAGAACGGAATTTTTTAATGCTGTTCAAAATAAAAATGTAAATTCAGCGATTGCCGCTATTAGACTTTTAGCCCAAAAAGATGACATTATTAATTTTTTAAATGAAGATGCTAAGCTAAAAAAGTTTTTATCAGTGGTTTGGGAAAAGCAATACGGTAAAGAATTTACCGCTGAATTTAATCAAAATGCCGATCAGCCTAAATTTGTTCGAATGTTTGTAAAATATGTTTTACAGGAAAGATTAGGTTTAAGTAGTAATGATGCGGCGAGAGTTGGTTTACAAATTGGTAATATCCTGGTTAATTTAGGTAAAAAAGGTTATAATAAAATGGCATTCTTTGATGTTACTAAAAAACAATTTGAATGGTTTGAATAACATAAAAAATAATTTAAATTTTTCCTAATTTGGGGATAGGACAAGAAAGGAAAATATAAAATGGCAAAGAGTAATAAAAAATACATTTTTACCTCCGAGTCAGTCACCGAAGGTCATCCGGATAAAGTTTGCGACCAAATTTCTGATGGGATTTTGGATGCGGCTTTGGCCGATGATCCAAGATCCAGAGTGGCAATTGAAACTTTGGTTACCACCGGATTGGTTGTAGTTGCCGGTGAAATGACTACCAGTACTTACATTGACGTGCCTAAAGTGGTTAGGGGTATTATTAAAGATATTGGTTACACCGATCCCAATATTGGTTTTGATTACAAAAATTGCGCTGTGGTCACTTCAATTGACGCTCAAAGTCAAGATATTTCCCAAGGGGTAACTGAAGGTGAAGGTCTTTTCAAAGAGCAGGGAGCCGGTGATCAAGGCATGATGTTTGGCTATGCAACTAATGAAACTCCAGAGTATATGCCATTGCCGATTGTTTTGGCCCATGGTTTGACTAAAACTTTAGCTGAGGTCAGAAAAAATGAAACATTAAAATGGTTAAGACCTGACGGTAAAGCCCAGGTCAGTGTAGAATACGCCGACGGCAAACCCCAGCGAATTGACACAGTGGTTGTTTCAACCCAGCACACGGCCGAAGTTGAGCACGCTGAAATTGAAGAAGAAATTATTGAAAAAGTGGTTAAGCCAGTCTGCGGTCAATGGCTTGATCAAAATACCAAATATTATATCAACCCAACCGGCAAATTTATTATTGGCGGTCCTCACGGTGATACCGGTGTTACCGGCCGAAAAATTATTGTTGATACTTACGGCGGTCATGGTAGTCACGGCGGCGGTGCGTTTTCCGGTAAAGATCCGTCAAAAGTTGATCGATCCGCCGCTTATATGGCTCGTTATATCGCTAAAAATATTGTGGCTTCGGGTGCTGCCGATCAATGTGAAGTTCAACTGGCTTATGCAATTGGCGTGGCCGAACCGGTTTCGGTTTTAGTCAATACCGATGGTTCGGCAAAAATTGATGAGGAAAAAATCGCCCAAGCCGTTAGAAAAGTTTTTTTACTTAAACCGGGTGATATTATCAAACATCTTGATTTGCTTCGGCCGATTTTTCGCAAGACAACTTGTTACGGCCATTTTGGCAGAGATGACAAAGATTTTACCTGGGAAAAAACCGATAAAGCTGAAGAACTTAAAAAAGCTCTTGGTTTATAATTTGGTTAATCTATTTTAGTTTTAGCGCCACTACAAGAGCTAAGAGAAAGTTAGAAGCTATTTATGGCATTTGATGATAATAAAAAACCCGATGATTTTTTCAGCGCCCTAGCTCAAGATCAAAAAATTGAAAATCCTTTTGCCAGCGATGAAATTTTATTTCGCGATGAAAACGGGGTTTTGAAAATTTTGAAGGGAGGCGAAGTTTTGGATTATAACCAAGAAAGTAAAAGTCAACCAGCACCAGTGCCGGTAAGTCAAAAACCGGTTTTGCCGCCACCGGTGGTTGCCGCACCAATACCCGAGCCTAATTTACGGCCGGCGCCAAATATTCTTAGTCAGCCGGTCAAACCCGTTGTCGTGCCTGAAGGCGAAAAATTAAATATCGACGAAGAGATAGAGCTAGTAATCAAAAAATCAGGTATTCATTTTATTGACGAGGAAATGGAAAAAAAATTTAGAGCAATTGTTTCTTCGCGGTTAAGGCATATTCGTGACCAGGTCCAAACCAAAGAAGCGCTTTTGAATCCGTCAGAAAACGGTGGGATGGGTTTTAGCTTATCACAGGCAGATCGGATATTAACTTCAGTCATTCAAGTTGAAGAGCAATTAAACGCTAAATTTAGGCAAAATATTTCGTCAGAACCATTTTCTGATTTACGGTCAGAAGTAGAAAAAATTTTATCAGAGCAGCCGATAGCTCGAGAAATTGTTTACAAGCCCCAACCAAAAGTTGAAGAAACCCAAAATATTGCCGTACCGGTTTTGCCAGTTATGCCCAAACCGGTTACACCGCCATCACCGCCTTTGACGCCAGTTGCACCAGTGCCGCCTAAAACTTGGACGCCTTTGACCAAACCAAAAATTGAAGATGTCAGATTTGAGCCAAGGTTAACCGGTCCGGTTGAAGAAATTCGGTCAATGAGTTTAGTTGATTTTCGCCGTTTAGGTAAAACACCGGTGGAAGCGATTGAAAAAATTATTGAAAAAATAGATCTTTTGGAAGAGGAATCTTTTGCCAAAAGAAACCAGGCAATAAAAGCTTGGAAAGAAAACGAAGTTTATCGGCTTTATTTGAGTTTAGGTGATCAGAGCATGGAAGAAAGAAAATCAATTTCCGAAATTATTAACGAAAGACAAGTGGCTAATCAGCCGACTTTAACTGAGCCGGAAGTGGAAGCAATTATCGAATTAAATCAAAGATTAAGGTATTAATTACTATCATGCAGCAATTTGTCGTTCCTCAATTTATTGACGTTGAAGATAAAGTAATCGGGCCGATCACGGTTCGGCAGT
>JBAYJS010000028.1:0-12651 GCA_041664985.1 Candidatus Buchananbacteria bacterium
AAAAGTTTGTCGCTTTTGGATTTAATCCAAGAAGGTAATATAGGGCTTTTTCGGGCGGTGGAAAAATTTGATTACCGGCGCGGGTATAAATTTTCGACTTATGCCACTTGGTGGATCAGACAAGCCATTACGCGCGCGTTGGCCGATCAATCCCGAACCATCAGAATTCCGGTTCATATGGTGGAAACCATTAATAAATTCAAACAAGCTGAGCGCCAGCTAATCCAGGATTTGGGTCGCGAACCGTTGCCTGAAGAAATTGCCGCGGAAATGGGTGAGCCTTTGGATAAAGTTTTACATATTATTAAAATTTCTCAGGAAACCATTTCAATTGAAACATCGGTTGGTGAAGACGACGAAGACAGCACTCTGGAAGACTTTATCGAAGATGTCAGGACTGTGACGCCGGATCGGGCGGCCGCTTTACAGCTTTTGCGTGATTATGTTGTAGAAGTGATTAAAGATCTAACTCCCAGGGAACAAAAGATTTTAGAGATGCGGTTTGGTTTGGAGGATGGTGTCTCACATACTTTGGAAGAAGTCGGTCAGGAATTTGATGTTACCCGCGAACGGATTCGGCAGATTGAGGCCAAAGCTTTGGAAAAGATTGAAAAACATCACCTTATTGACAAATTGAAAGATTACTAGTATCTTATATAAATAAAAATCCTCAAACTCCGCGATAGCCTGCCTACCGGTAGGCAGGCTCAATGGTAGAGTCCCGCCATGGCGGGATTAATCCATTGGTTCCAGGTTCTGCGCCAAAGATTAATCAGGGGTTGGCAGGCGCATCCGCCTTTGGCGGAGAGTCCTGGTCGCGAAGAGGATCGGACGATTTCCCAACTGACCGACCCCCGGTCCACCGCCAAGGCGGGGCAAGTAAGCTAGCATTTTAAAATTCATTCAATTACAATAGTAAAAATAAGCCTTTTACTCCGCGATAGCTCAATGGTAGAGCAGTGGACTGTTAATCCATTGGTTCCAGGTTCGAGTCCTGGTCGCGGAGTAAAGGGCTTATTTTATATTAAAAATATTTGGTTTTGTTTCCAAGACTAACTTGCAATAAATGGAGAGTCCTGGTCGTGGAGTCTGGGGATTTTTAATTTTGCCTATTTAATTAGGCAATTTTTTGTTATAATTATATTAACTTATTGATTAAGCTATGAAAAAAATTAAGCCAGTAATTTTAGTATCAATTATCAGTGCCATTGTCTGTACTGCCATTGGGTCGCTTATATTTGAAGGTAGTCTGCCATTCCTGCCATTTTTGATTTTGTCAGGATTTTCTATGGCCCTAGTCCAAAAAGAAACCAAAGCTTATAAATTTTTGGACAAACTTTTAATTGGTTCGTTGTTTTTTGGAATACTAACAATGTTTCTGGTTTCCCTGCGAATGTACATCACAACAAGATTATCTGGTGATTATTCTTTCCCGTTTTTCTTTTGGCTGCAAAAAGATTCACTAATGATGGCTTTACTTTTCGCTTTCAACGGTTTTTTGGGCGGACTTTTGGGAATAGTAGCTAAAGGTTTTTATGTTTTGTATTCGATAGACGCACATAAGAGATTGACAAAAAACAATTCTAAAATTTAATTTTTACTCTATGAACACTATCCAAAAAATAATCATTGGTGCAGTGACTGTAATTGTATTAGGCGCTGCAGGCTATTTTTTCAAAGATGGCTTAATTGATTCAAGGCAAAAACAGCTGGACACGCCGGAAAAAATTGTCACCGATTACAAAGATCTGTTGGCTGAAGCGGAGCAATTGCAAAACTCGGCTGGCGTTAATTGCGGCGATAAAAAAGAGACCAATAAAAAAATAGACGCCTTGGAAAAAAAGCTGGCGGATTTGGCTGACAGAAAAAAACAGTGGCTGGATAACGTGCCTAAGTTGCCGGATGTAGAACCGGAAATTTTAAATTCGGACAATCCACTTGGTCGTCCCGGATCAGAAGTGCCGGATTTGGGATCAGACGTGCCGCCATTGCCAGATATTGATCCGGAGATTATAGAAGTACCTGGGTCGCAAGTACCGGAGCTGACTTCCGACGTGCCGCCATTGCCAGACATTGAAGGCGAATATATTCCCGACATGCCAGAAATTAATCCGGGCCAACCAGGATCAGAAGTGCCCGAGCTGACTTCTGATGTACCACCTTTACCGGAAATTAATGAAATCAATATTATTGATCCTAGCGAACCTATTTACCAAATGGACGACAACGAGAAAAATATAAAAGATATTTTGCAAGCTTTGAGATATTTGTGCCAAGAGGCAGAACAACCCAAAAAAGTGATATCTGATAAATGTAGTGATGCTTGCCAAAGGCACAAAGACTGCGCCGCTTATACCGAGGATGTGACTGCTGTTGATTTGGCTGATGCTTATAATGCTTGTATGGAAGAATGCCCCACTTGGCCTAAAGCAATGATTAAATGTATTAATGCAACGGAAATTAAAACACCCAACGATTGCGTCGGTTTTGTGCAATGCCGGGTGCCTCAATTTTATGAAAAATATAGTCAATAGTTAATAGGAAAAAATATGAAAACAATCAAATGGATAGCTAGAGTATTGGCATTATGTATTTTAATTTTTGCTCTGCCGTTTTATTTCGGCTATGGTAATCCGTTGCCATTTGCTAAACCTAATTATTCATTATGGGAAAATGTTGCGCTTGCCATGATGCCGTTGGTTTTTATCGGCTTGGCTTTGGGTTGGAAATATCCTAAGGCCGGAGGATGGCTGATAATTATTTCAATCGCCATCGGTTTTATTGTCGGACTTCTAACCGAAGCCAATCTTAGCGTCAATTTGGCTGTTCCTCTTATTCCGGGAATTTTGTATTTAATTGACGGATATAAAAGACAAGCAAAGGGAAACCCTCAAATGTGATTCTATGGTATCTGAACACTCATCAAAAAACAAAAAGATTTTATTTACTACTTCATTTACAGTCTTAGTAATTGGTTTTTTAGTGTTAGTATATTTGCCAGTCATCTTTCAAGAGGGAAACCCTTGGCCGCAGATTAAAGGTATCACCCAGCTGACTTTTGGCGGAGCGGATATGGCCAAACTGTCTGGTTCGGATAATATGTACCTTACTAAAAGCCGAGGCGGATCTATAGCGGTTGATGCTTTCATGAAAGGCAGAGGATATGAATTTAGTGAGCAAATGGGATCAGGCTATTTTTTCAAGTCATCTGACAAAACTATTGTTTTAACTAAACGCCAATATAGCCGGTTTTACACAATTTGGACTGTCATTGAGAATAAAATTAATCTCATCAATGAATTAGAATTAAGAGAATGTCTTTCTAAAAGCAACATGGCTAGCCATGAGAAATGTATTGAGCTATTAAAACAGATAGTTGATTATAATTCCTGTGTTAAGGCTGGTTTTTCCATTATGAAATCAAATCCGCCTCAATGTGCGACACCAGATGGGCGGACTTTCATTCAAGAAAATTAAAATTTTATTATTTATTTTTTAAAAAACTATGGAAAAATATTGTGAGGCGTGCGGAATGCCGTTAACTAAAAAAGAGGATTTTGCCGGTGGTGACGAAAATTCAAGTTTTTGTCTTTATTGCGTTAACGCTGACGGCAGCGTCAAAACTTGTGAAGAGATTTTTGAGGGCGGAGTTCAGTTTTTTATGAGCCAAATTGGCGGTGATCGCCAAGTAGCGGAAAAGGTCACTAGGAAGAATATGAATATGCAGCCGTATTGGCAAGGCAAAAATTGTGAGATTCTTAAGGGGGAAACGGCAACCGACGAAGAGTTTAGTGAAGCAATGAAAAAACTGAGTTGAGAGCGTAGTTATGTTTATTTAAATTAAGCAAGCTTGACGGCAGGCAGGTTGGGGTTGTCGATTTTTATATTTGGCAGCAATCCTTTCGTTTGGTCTAAGATCGTGGCCGAATATTTATACCCGGTTGTGTATAATCATTCTTAAAAGTTGTTAAGAAGGGTAAGCTTAGGGATTTTTAATTTTGCCTATACATTTTTAGGCAATTTTTTGGTATAATTAAGCTATCGGAAAGGTTGGCTAAGTTTTTTAGGGAAAATTGTTTAGTCTAGCTAAAAAATGCTGAAATTTCAATTGATAGCTCAATTTTATATTTTTAAACATTAACTAAATTAATAAGAAGAATCGATTATTAATTGTTTTTTTATGATTCAGACTAAAAAAATAAGAAAGTTTTTCCCGGCAATCAAGTCAGGTAGAATTGTCTCTAATAATGCCGCCAGCACTCAAATTCCGGTTCAATTGCTGGATTTATTGAAAAAACTTTCAGTTCAGTATGACAACGTTCATCGAGGTCAGTCCAATTCTTCACTTATAACCACCAAAGAGTTTGAGTCTTGCTATGATACGGTTGCCCAATTTATCGGTGCGCCCTCGCGAAAAAATATTATTTTTTACCGAAATACTACCGAAGCCATAAATTCGGTCATGTATTCTTTGCTGACGGAATTTAAAAATGGCGATAATATCGTAACGACATTTATGGAACATAATTCAAACTATGTTCCTTGGTATGGACTATGCAAAGAAATTTTGCCAAAATTTGGGATTAACGTTGAATACCGGTTGGTAAAATTCGATAAAGAAACCGGCGAACTCGATTTGGATCATTTGAAGTCTTTGGTTGATCAAAAAACCAAAATAGTTTGCTGCGTTGGCGCCTCAAATTTTTTAGGCACCAAAAATCCGATTAAAAAAATTAAAGCAATTGCCGATGCTTCCGGCTACGTTCAGCCAAGCGGCGAAAAAAGATCTTATCTTTTAATTGACGGGGCGCAATTGGTCCCAAATGTTTTTATTGACGTCAATGATTTGGGAGTTGATTTTTTGGCCTGGTCTTTTCATAAAATGCTGGCGCCCTTTGGCGTTGGCGCTTTGTATGCCAAAGAAGAACTTTTGGAAAAAATGATGCCGTTTCTTTATGGTGGTGATATGATTGCCGAAGGCATGGTTACTCCCGAAAAAGTAAACTATAATGTTTTACCTTGGAAATTTACGGCCGGCACGCCAAATATTCTAGGTACAATTTTATCGGTTCAAGCCGTAAGGTTATTAATCGATTTTTCTTTAGACCCTAAAAAGCGGGTTTATTTTATGACTGATAAAAAATTGGATCGGGCAGATGTCAAAAAAGCCATGGATAATATTGAAGCGCATGAAACACTTTTGATCGGTGAAGCCTTAAAGATATTGGGAGAAATTCCAGGGTTAAAAATTTATGGGCCAAAAAATCCCGAGGGTCGGACTTCTTTGGTGGCTTTCTCCTATAAAGACAAAAGTCCGTTTGAAATTGCCGAGGCGCTAAATAAATTTGGCGTTGAATCCAGAGCCGGTTGCCATTGTGCGACTTTGGCTCATCATTATTATGAATTGAATCCGCCTGCCAGCTGTCGGTTAAGTTTTTATATCTACAATGACATTGCTGATGTGAAAAAAGCGTGCGAGGCCGTTAAAAAATGCATTTAATCTGGTTTGATTAAAAAACTTGATTAATATTTATGAAAAATAATAAATTAGATATTCTGAATAATATTGGCAACACTCCTTTGATTAAAATTGGTAATATTTACGCTAAGCTTGAAACGACTAATTTAACCGGCAGCGTCAAAGATCGAATGGCAAATTACGTGGTAAAAAAAGCCGAGGAAAGGGGAGAATTAAAACCAGGCGATAAAATAATTGAAGTCACTTCCGGTAATACCGGCATTGCCCTGTCAATGATTTCGGCTCTAAAGGGCTATGAATTTATCGCAATTATGCCTGAGTCAATGAGTCTGGAAAGAAGAAAAATGATTGAGTTTTTTGGTGGAAAAATTGTTTTGACTCCCAAAAAAGACGATATGGCCGGTGCGGTTAAAAAATACAACGAGCTGGTCAGGAAAAACAAAAATGCTTGGTTGCCAAAACAATTTGAAAATCCGGACAATATCGCCGCGCTTAAAAATGGTTTAGGTAAAGAAATTATCAAACAAATGAAGGGTAAAATTGATGCTTTTGTTACCGGTGTTGGAACGGGCGGAACTTTAATCGGCGTTGCCAAAGCTTTGAAAGAAGCCGGTTCTAAAGCAAAAATTATTGCCGTTGAACCAGCTGAATCGGCCGTTTTGTCTGGTAAAAAATCGGGATTACATTTAATTCAGGGAATCGGGGAAGGATTTATTCCTAAAATAGTTAAAGATAATTTGAATTTGATTGATGAAGTGATTGCGATAAAAGGCCAGGCAGCGATTAAAATGAAAAATAAATTAGCCAAAGAGTATGGAGTTTTGGTCGGTATCAGTTCAGGTGCCAATATTTTGGCGGCGCAAAAATTAGAAAAAAAGTATGGCTATAAAAGAATAGTTACCATTTTGCCAGATCGCGGTGAAAGATATTTAAGTAAATAATTAATTAAAAAATTTTAAATTTAATTTGACACTTTTATGCAACAATGCCAAATTCATGACGATTCTCTAAAATTTTCCCGGGCATTTTACGGAATCATGGTTTTAGTCGCGGTTTTAATTCGCAGTGAATGGTTGGTTTTAGCCGCCAGTATTTTAATGGCCCTGGGAATTTTTTCTCTCAAACTTAATTTACCCTATCAATTTCATCTTTTGGTTATTAAAAAGATGAAAAAAGAAAAATCTTTGCCAGTTGAAAAGGAATCAGCCGAATTAAACTTTGTTTCCGGAATGACTGCCGTTCTTTTATTGATTGGGTTTTTACTGATTTATTTTGATAAATTTGTCAGTTTTGCCTGGATTTATATTTTAGTCGTGGATTTATTGATATTTTTAGCTTGTTTTGTCGGCTTTTGTGTCGCGACTTTGATGTATGTCTTTTTTAAAAAGGTTTTTAAATTCTAATCAATGCCAGAAGGCGAAAAAAAATCAGAAGAACCGGTAGGACAACCCGGTTGCCTTAATAAAAATTGTTGGCTGGCTAAAACTCTTAATCATTCTCCGTATAGCCGTTGTCAGTATTGTGAATTAAAATTTCACCAATGCATTTTTTTGCATTACCAAATAATCAGCATAGTTTTAATTAGTCTTTTTTTGACGCTTTTCTTTTTGATTGAAGGAAGGGTTTCCGAATTAGTAATTATCTGTATTTTTACTTTAGTTATTGTCTATGGGTATTTTTTGAATAAAAGTACGGATAAAATCATTAAAGCTAATTTTGCCCAAAGGGAAGCTAAGCTGGCTTTGGAAAAATTAGCCGAAAAGCTTGAAGAAAGAGTTGACGAGCAAACCAAGGATATTGGTGAAAAAAATAAGTATCTGGAAGAATTATTAAACATGAAAACTGACTTTTTGCGAGTGGTCAATCATCAACTCAATACGCCGTTAGCAGTGATGAAAGGTTATTTTTCGATGATGGAAGAAGGTTCCTATCCGCCCGCCAAAGCCCGGCCGGCAATTAAAGGCGGTTTGGAAAGAATCAGTTCAACAGTTTCTGATTTTTGGGATGCTTACGAATTGGAAGGCGAGAAAATGAAAATGGAACCGCAAAAAACCGATATTGCTCAAATTGTTAACGGGTTGATTCCCGAAAAACAAAATTTACAGCTGGCTTTGGAAAGAAAATTAAAAATTGAGGTGCAAAAGCCGGAATTTTCCGCCCAAGCCAGATCCGCCTTTGGCGGAGAGATTCCTTTGGTTTGGTGTGACTATAAAAAAATCGCTCACGTTATATCTAATCTTTTGGATAATGCGATTTATTATACTCGCCAAGGCGGTGTTACGGTTTTTTATGAATTGGTTGGTAAAAATTATTTAAAGATTAATATCAAAGATACCGGCTCGGGAATTTCCAAACAGGATCAGAAAAAATTATTTCAAAAGTTTTCTCGGCTTAAAAATGCCACTGATTTACGGCCCGATGGTTCCGGCCTGGGACTTTTTATTGCCAAAAAAATTATTCAGGGCAACGATGGCGAAATCACTTGTTTTAGCGAAGGGGCTGATAAGGGTTCAACTTTTAGTTTTACTTTGCCAATTTATAAAAATCAAAAGCTAACCAGCGAGGGGGAAAAATCACCAATCAAAGAAGAAAAAATTGTAATTTTTGGCAAAAATAATTAATTTCTAAAATTTATGGTAACAACTAACGTAATGAAATCAAAAAAAGGCCGGATTCTTTTGGTTGAAGACGAAAAACAATTAGTCGATATTTACCATGATTTTTTGGAAATGAATGGCTATGATTTTTTATCGACCAAAGATATCGCTGAAGCTTTGCAGCTGACGGAATTTGAGCAGCCAGATTTGGTTTTGCTTGATATCATTATTCCCAAGCCGGAAAATACGATTGCCGAACAAGGTTGGGAATATTTAGCCGCGGTTAAAAAAAATCCCAAAACTAAAGATATTCCGATCGTGGTTTTTACCAATTTGGAAACCCACCGCGACCGAGTCAAAAGCGAAAAAATGGGAGCGTCAGCTTACATTTTCAAACGTGATTGTTCGCCGCGGGAAGTAATGGAGGCAATTGCTGAAATTATTAAAACGAGTAAGGAAAAGAAAAACAAGGAATAGTAATTTGGCGATAAATTATTTTAGATCAACCAGTAGCTTTCAATTACAGCACCTTTTGGTGCTTTATTTTAATAATTTTTGGCAAGGCAGTTAAAAATATAAAATTTTGACTGGCAGCTATTTTTAACCGTAGCCGGAGCTAGTATATTTTTAATTTGCTTTTTTGGTCAAAATTTGCTATAATTTAAAAAGTTGATTAATTTAACCAAATAAAATTATGAGAAATTTTAGTCAAGACAGCCGATCTGACCGCCCCAGAGGCGATAGAGGCTTTAAAAGACAGGATTTTGGGGATAATCGGGGTGGTAGACCAGGGATGCACCAAGCGGTTTGCAGCGGTTGCGGCAATAAATGCGAAGTGCCTTTCCGGCCAACCGGCGATCGTCCGGTTTATTGCAGCTCATGCTTTGAAAAACAAGGCAATTCGGGTTCACCAAGAACTGGCGGCAGAAGTTTTTCCAAGCCAAGCTTTGGTGACAAACGAATGTTTGAAGCGGTTTGTGCCAAATGCGGCAATAAATGCGAAGTGCCTTTCCGGCCAACCGGCGATAAGCCAGTTTACTGCAGCTCTTGTTTTGACAAAGGCAATAGCAGCAGCGCGCCCGTGGGTAAATCTTTGGATCAATACAAACAACAGTTTGAAATTTTAAATTCCAAATTGGATAAAGTTTTGAAAGCTTTAAATCTGCAAGAGATTGTCAAAGCGCCCAAAGAAGCCAAGCCAAAATCTGAACCAAAACCAGAAGCAAAAAAACCGGCGGCTAAAAAAGCGGCAGCTAAACCAGCGGCTAAAAAAGCAGCCAAAAAGTCCGCCAAAGGCGGATCCGCCTTGGGTGGAAAAAAATAATCTTTTGATTTATCATCACAACGACTCACCAAATCTTTACTGATTGGTGAGTCTTGCGGTTAGCCAACTATTGTGAAAAAAGAAATCACTTTGCAACAAAATAAAATCAAATACACTTTGCGAGTCAGCAAAAAAGCCAAAAGCCTGCGATTGACCATTTATTGTGACGGTAATTTTTTAGTAACGGCGCCCAAAAGAATGAGCCAAAATTTTATCGAACAATTTTTGCTGGAAAAATCGCAATGGATTATTGAAAAGCTTTCGCAGTTTAAAAATTCCGCCGGTCAGATTTTAGTCAAAGATACAAAAGCCGATTATGCCAAATATAAAAATCAAGCTTTGACTTTGGCAAAAACCCGGTTGGAATATTTCAATCAGTTCTACGGTTTGCAATTTAATAAAATTAATATTAAAAATCAAAAAACCCGTTGGGGCAGCTGTTCCAAAAAAGGCAATTTAAATTTTAATTTTAAAATCGCCTTGCTGCCGCCGGTTTTGGCCGATTACATTATTGTTCATGAATTGTGCCATTTGCAGCAATTCAATCACTCAAAAAATTTTTGGCAATTGGTGGCAAAAACCATGCCTGACTATTTAGCCCACAGAAGAGAACTTAGAAAAGACAAAGTGAGATTTAATTAAATGTACTACCTTTATATTTTAAAATGCGCCGATAAAACGCTTTATACCGGAATTACCGTTGATTTGGCGCGTCGGCTCAAAGAACATAATTCATCTAGGCTTGGCGCCAAATATACCCGCGCTCGCCGGCCGGTGAAATTGGTTTATACCAAAAAATTTAAAAATCGTTCGCTGGCAACAAAAGCGGAAAGCAAAATTAAAAAATTATCCCGAGAGGAGAAATTGAAATTAATAAAAAAATAGAGACGCACAATTGTGCGTCTCTACGATTTATGCCCCGCGCAATTGTGCAGCGCTGATTATTTCGATAAATCAATAATTTGATCAATTTTAATATCTTTAACAAAATCCGACATGTGGCTGACCATGATCATGGCGCCTTCGTAATTATTAATCGCCTCGGCAATTACCGGAATATGGCGGAAATTAATATGATTGGTTGGTTCGTCTAAAATCAAAAGTCCGGGTTTGAGCAAAACCAAACGAGCAAAAGACAGTAAACCCTTTTGGCCTTCGGAAAGATCTTTGATTTTACTGCCCATCAAATTGCCGGTAATTAAAAAGCCCGCGGCAATTGAACGCATGGTTTCTTCTTTGAGCATTTCCTCGCTGCTTTGCATGGCTTGGACTAATGAATCAAAAACCGTTTGGTCAAAATTCAGCTGGGAAAAATCCTGGCTGTAATAGCCGACTCTGACCTCTTTGGTAATTTCGGCGCCTTTGGCTTTGCCGGCAACTAAGTTTTTCAAAAAAGTGCTTTTGCCAACGCCATTATGACCAGAAATTAAAACATGCATTCTTTTTTTAATTGCCAAATCAACTTTTTTTGGCACGGCTTGATGATTATGAAAAGTTAAAATCGATTGGATTTTTACCACGTCGCCGATAATATTTTGGGCTTCGATTTCAAAATCGCGAATGGTTTTATCTTCTTTTCTGACGTCAACCATACTATCTTCGAGTTCTTCGGTTTCGTCTTTTAATTTTTTGGCAAGCTTTCTCATCTTACCGCCTTTATTGGCAAAAAAGTTTACTTTTTCTTTACGGTCCAAAATCAATTTTTGGGCTCGGGCGTTTTCCATTCGTTCGCGCTCAATTCGGTTGGCAATTTCTGCCACCACGGTATAATAGTCGCCGTTGTAACTTTCGATTTTATGAGTATGAACATCCAGGTAAATGACGCCGTCGGTAAAACAATTTAAAAAATCCGCATCATGCGAAATTACCAAAACGGTTTTTTCGTACATGATCAAAAACGTAATCAAATGATCAATACCGGCTTGATCCAAATTATTGGTCGGCTCGTCCAAAAGCAAAATATCCGGATCCTGAATCAGGGCAAAAGCCAAAAGTAAACGAGCTTGCTGGCCGCCAGACATTTCGCCGACTTTTCTTTCAAAAGGAATATTCAAATTAACCGCTTCCATTACTTTGCTGATGCGGCTTTTTAAATTAGCCGGCACTTGTTTGAAAGCTTTGGCAAAATATTTTTCCAAAGTTAAATCAAAATCCGCCCGGTCTAAAGTTTGAGCCGCAGTCCCGATGCTGGCGTCGTTGGTGATTGAAACCATGCCTTTTTTGGGTTTGAGTTTGCCCTGAATCAAATTAAAAATGGTACTTTTGCCTGCGCCGTTTTGGCCCATCAAAGTGATTTTGGCTTTTTTGCGAATTGAAAAACTGGCCTCATCCAAAAGAGGCTTATTATATGAGTACTCGAAAGTGACTTCGTTGAATCTTAAAATTACGTCTTCGGCCATTTTAGTCGGTTATTTTGATAAAAATTAATTAGGCCAGAATTTGGCCCGTTTAACTCAAGCATAATAACATACTTTTTTGATTTTGGCAAGGATAGAATAAAAAAATAAGCCAAATCTAAAAATATTTTTTTAAAAAAAGAAGGCGGTACAATTACTTGTTCCGCCTTTTAGATTTGTTTGCGCTTGACCATCTTCTCTTATGATGGCTTGGCGACTCGGCTCACTTTGACCGGCCCGACCGCGTTGGCAACGCGGCAGAAATATCCGGCTTCGTCAGCCTGGGAGATGCCGTTCAAGGTCAGGGTTGGCGACGTTGCACCGGCAATGACAGTTGAACTTTCTCCAACCTTTTTGTACCACTGGTATCCCAGCGGCGCCAAACCGCCGGTAGCCGTTACCTGGAAGGTCACGTCCGTGCCCGGATTTTTCACCTGGCTGATCGGTTGCAAGAGGATAACCGGGTCGGGGATACTCACCGTCAAAACGATTGGCGAGGATTCGTCTTGGCCAAACAGGTTGGCTGCCGTGCAGGTGTAGCTTCCGCTGTCAGTCATCTCGGCCGAATCAATAACCAGGGTCGTGCCGGTTTGACCCAGCAAAACGCCATCCTTTGCCCAAGAGTAGGTGAAAGGAGGGCTACCTTCAACGGTAGCGGTAAAGGTTACCGATTGGCCGACGGTGACTTCTGTCGCAGTGGCATTCACCGTAGTGGTTGGTTCAACTCCGTCAACCCACGGTGCTTCGGCCTGATGGGCAAAGCCCGTCAGCACGACTTCCTGCTCTTCAACAGTGTCCGGATCTTTGCCCGTCAGCAACCAAACATTGGCGCGGACTTTGTGGTTTGAAGGCTCA
>JBAYJS010000029.1:0-12567 GCA_041664985.1 Candidatus Buchananbacteria bacterium
CCTTTTTGAATGGCAGGAATATATTCACGTGGAATCAAACCGCCTTTAATATCATCAAGAAATTCAAAACCTTCACCGCGGTTTCTTGGCTCAACTGACAACCAGCAATGGCCATATTGACCACGACCGCCGGATTGACGAATATATTTACCTTCAGCGTCCGCTTTACCTTTAATGGTTTCTTTGTAGGCAACTTGCGGCCGGCCGACGTTAGCTTCAACTTTAAATTCACGCTTCATTCGATCAACCAAAACATCCAAATGTAATTCACCCATGCCACCAATTAAAGTCTGCATCACTTCTTCATCGGTTTTAATCTTGAAAGTCGGATCTTCTTCAGCCAATTTGGATAAAGCAATACCCATTTTTTCCTGATCTTGTTTGGTTTTTGGTTCAATCGCCACATAAATAACCGGCTCAGGGAAAGTAATTGATTCTAAAACTATTTGATGTTCTTCATCGCATAAAGTATGGCCGGTAAAAGTATTTTTCAAACCAACTGCCGCAGCAATTTCACCAGAGTAAACTTCTTTTACTTCTTCGCGGTTATTGGCATGCATTCGGACAATCCGACCGACTCTTTCCCGTTCACCAGTGGTGGCATTATAAAGGTAAGAACCAGCGGCTAATGTACCGGAATAAACTCGGAAAAAACAAAGCTTACCGACAAACGGATCGGCAGCAATTTTAAAAGCCAAAGCCGCAAACGGCGCTGAATCATCCGGCTTTCTTTCTTCCTGAGTCTCTGGATGTTTTGGATGAAAACCAGTAACCGGTGGGATATCTAACGGATTTGGTAAATAATCACAAATGGCATCCAAAAGTAATTGGACACCTTTATTTTTCAAAGCCGAACCACATAAAACCGGCATAATTTCGCTTTTAATAGTGGCTTGGCGTAAAACTTTATTTAATTCTTCAAGGCTAATTTCTTTGCCTTCCAAATATTTGTTTAATAAATTTTCATCATGAGCAACGATTGCTTCAATTAATTCATGGCGAAATTTTTCCACTTTTTCTGTCATGTCCGCTGGCACTTCAGTTTCAGTATAATCTTTGCCCTGTTCATCATGATAAATCCAAGCTTTTTTGGTCAATAAATCAATTACACCCAAAAAATCACTTTCCGCACCAATTGGCAATTGGGTTGGGTAAGCGTTTTTGGTTAAACGATCGCGGATGCTGTCAACATCTTTGTAAAAGTTCGCACCCATGCGATCCATTTTATTGATAAAACCAATTAATGGTACTTTAAATTTTTCGGCTTGATGATAAACTGTTTCTGATTGCGGTTCCACACCGGCTACACCATCAAAAACCACCACGCCGCCGTCCAAAACGCGCAATGAACGCTGAACTTCAGCGGTAAAATCAATGTGGCCTGGAGTATCAATTAAGTTAAGCCGGCATTTATTGCTTTCATCGCCTCTTGGCGCCCAAAAACAAGTTGTCGCAGCCGAAGTGATGGTAATTCCCCGTTCTTTTTCCTGTTCCATCCAGTCCATTTCGGCTGCACCCTCATGAACTTCACCGATTTTATGTTTTTTTCCGGTGTAAAATAAAATACGCTCGGATACAGTAGTTTTACCGGCGTCAATATGGGCAATAATCCCAATGTTTCTTGTTTGTTCTAGAGAATATTCACGGGCCATTATTTTATAAATTATCTAATGAAATGAGCAAAAGCTCGATTGGCTTCAGCCATTCTGTAAGTATCCATGCGTTTTTTGATAGCAGCGCCTTCTTTATTGAAAGCCGCAATCAATTCGTCGGCTAATTTTTCCGCCATTGGGGCGCCTTTTCTGGCTTTGGCCGCGGCAATAATCCAGCGATAAGCCAAAGCGGTTCGGCGTTCACCGCTGACTGGAACTGGAACTTGATAGTTACCACCACCGATTCGGCGGGATTTAACTTCAACGTCCGGTCCGACGTTTCTCAAAGCATTGTCAAAAATTTCCAACGGATCTTTGCTGGTTTTTTCTTTAATCACGTCAAAGCAATCATAAACCACTTTCACGGCAGTTGATTTTTTGCCTCGACGCATCAAATAATTGATTAATTTGGCAATATTAACGCTATGAAATTTTGGATCTGGGGTGAGTTTTCTTTTAGGAGTTTTTCCACGCATAAAGATTATATTTATTTGGTTGATTCAGCAACATGTTTAGCACCGTAAAGACTGCGACCTTGTTTTCTGGCAGTAACGCCGGAAGTATCATAAACGCCACGAATGATATGATAACGAACACCAGGTAAATCCTTAACCCGGCCACCGCGAATCAGAACAACTGAGTGCTCCTGCAGATTATGACCTTCACCCGGAATATAAGCGGTTACTTCCATGCCATTAGAAAGCCGAACCCTGGCGATTTTTCGTAAAGCTGAGTTTGGTTTTTTTGGCGTGGTGGTAGTGACTTTAACGCACACTCCCCGTTTGAAACCAGCGCCTTTGGGGTTATCTTTTTTAGTTCTTCTTAAAGTATTAGAAACCAAACGTAAGGCGGGAGTTTTACTCTTTTTGCCCTTACTTTTTCGGCTTTTTTTAATCAATTGATTAATTGTAGGCATAATTTTTAAACAAGGTAAGTATTTTACAAAATATTGAGTGAAAATACCAATAAAATGGCTTTCACCGACTTCATTGGGGTTTTTAATTTATTGGCGGAAAATAAACCTGCCCTAAAGGCAGATAAACATAAAGCAATATTAACTAATAATTTTGCAGAAGTCAAGAGGGTGGCTAAAAGCCAAAAATTTGGCCGAACAATTTGAAAACAAAAGCAAAAACCCAATCGATTAAAGGCATGCACAAAAACAGGATAATAATCGACAAAAAAAGGCCATATTGAGCCATAAATAATGGATTTGCCAAAGGCGTTTTAGCTAAAAAATCAGTTACCGGCTTAAAGGTGGTTAAGAAATTAAAACCATCAAAACCGGGTAAAGGCAAAGCATTAAAAACCGCTAAAGCCAAGTTGATCTGGAATAAAACCGTAAATAAAATTACCCCCAGGTTATTCACGCCAAAATCTAAGTACTGAGTGGTGATTTTTAAAACCAAAGCCGAGACAATGGCAATACAAAAATTGGTCAAAACTCCGGCCATTGCCACCCAACGGTAAGAAGTTGTCCCCTGTTTAAGCCGATATGGATTAACCGGCACTGGTTTGGCCCAACCAAAAAGAAAACCGGTTTGCGACAAATAAAGCAGGATTGGCACTAAAATTGAGCCAACCGGATCAATGTGAACTAATGGATTAAGCGAAAGCCGCCCAGAAATTTTGGCCGTATCGTCACCAAAGTAGTTAGCCACCCAGCCATGAGCAATTTCGTGTAAAATCACCGAATAAAGAAAAGCGACAATATAAATTAATAAAATAATTTCATTCATAATATACATATCATAACATAACACTTGATTTTTTAAAACAAACCTGCTAGAATACTAAAGTTAACCAAATAAATTTATTTATGCCTACTTGCACTATTTGCAACCGCTTACCCCTAAAAGGCAATTCGATCAGTCACTCCAACATTAAAACCATCAAACGGCAGAAATTGAATCTTCAGACCAAAACCATTGATGGCAAAAAAACCAAAATCTGCACCAAATGCCTCAAAACCATGGCCAAAGCGGCTCAAAAAAAAACTAAGTAATTATTCTGCTTTTGGGCAGCCATTTTTGGTAAAAAATAATTACTTAGTTTTTTTATTGGAAAAATTTTTAAAAGCTAGCGGGTCACTGAAATTTCTTCACTGTTTTCTGGCTGGCAAGCAACTACTTTGACTCCCCCGGTAGCCGTTTGCATAACTGCATAATAAGTTCTTTCCTGGCTACCAGACTTTGGGTCAAGTGGCATTTCTTTAAAATACGGCCCGACCAAATCAGCTCCCAAATTCAAACAAGTATCCGCCGTCTTGCCGGGCAAACCAATTTTGAAAAAATAATCCCCGTTATCCCTGGTCCAACCACTGTGATTACCGTCACCATTGCTATCGGTTCTAAACTCCGGATAAACCCCGGCTGGGCCGCCTTCATCCATTAAAAATCTAATTGTACCCGAACCGGTATATTTTAGCAGTTGAACGTAGAATAAATTCCCTAAACTTGATTTATTGGCCGGAAAAGTTGCCGTATACCAACTGTAATTGGTCGGACTGCCATCGGTTCTGACCAGTGAAGCGTTGACAAAATCATAATCACTATAACTTGCACTATTGCCAATGCGAATTCTGGTTTGACCGTTGCAATTACCGTCACAATCCAAAACCAAACTAACGGTTAAAAATGAAAAGTCAGAAAAACCGGTTACATCAAACCAGTGTCTGACCGTGTAAGTGTTATTTGAATAGTAATTCAAAGTTTCGCTGGGATTAAAATAAAAAATATCAGAAGTTGAGCCACAATCAACCGAACAGCCATCAGTGGCCAAACCAATCATTTTTAAATTACCGTCAAAACCAGCCGGACTAGAACCGCGATTATCAACTTGAAATTGCTTAATTGCCGAAGCAATACTACCGATTTCCAACCAGCGCTTGGCATTACTGGTTTGGGCAAAATTTTTCACCGGATCGGTGGCCACAAAAACTATACCAGCAATAATAGCAATAATACCAACCACAATCATTAACTCAATTAAGGTAAAACCTGATTTTTTTTGATTTTTCAACCTCGACATAGAGGTAAAATTATATTTTAGTTTAACTTATATAAATATTATAACAAATTAGCCGTTTGACGTATATTGATTAAAAAATTAACGGTTTAATAACCAAAAAGAAAAATTAAGATAAGAAGCAAAACTCACCCAAAGCAAATAAGGAATTAGCAACCAGGCGGCTGGTTTATAAATTTTGCGGCCTAAAATAATCAAAGCTAAAATGGAAAGCCACAAAGGAATAATTTCCAAAAAGGCCAAACCTGGAGCCTGCCAATCAAAAAATAAAATTGACCAAAAAGTATTTAAAACCAGATTTAAAATAAAAATTATTAAAAACCAATTTCTGATTTTTGATTTATTTTTCAGATTCCAAACTAAAAATAAACTAAGACCCATTAAAATAAAAAGTGTGGTCCAAACCGGAGCAAAAACCCAATTGGGTGGTGATAAAACCGGCCGATTTAAATTTGCATACCAACCAGAAATATTTGGCGTGGTAAAAATCGAACCGACAAAACCAATCAAAAGAGTGGCGGCAATTGAGATTAAAAGTTTGATTAGTGCAATCATATTTCTATTTTTTCATGCTTTTTTTAAAATAATAATCCTGAAGTAAAAACAATCCTCCAAGCAAAGCCGGCGGTAAAATCACTACCAAAGACATTACCGGCCAGTTCAGCCAAAAACCCATGACCAAAGTAGCACCAATAAAAATTAAACCACCCCACAACGGTTTTTTCCAGGCAATAATTGTAACAACGATTAAAACAAAACTAGGGATTAGGTGCATTAAAAATCCGCCCAAAAGCAAATACCAGGGCGCTTGAATATCAAAAACATCCAAGGCAAATAGGCTAAGGAATAGAATAAAACCAACTGCTAAAACTCGCGGAAGCCAATAGATAAATTTTTTCATATTTTTTTATTAAAATTAAATTTTTCGGCTATCGTATGCCCAGTGCAAAATCGCTTGGCGCTGTTTTGGTCGGCAAGCTAAATTGCCAGGTCGACAATTTTTTTTAACAGCGGCAATATGCCGAGTAATCGCTTGCCATCTTTTAATTTGTCTTTGGTCTTCCTGCCCCAGTCGCCGGCCCAAATAATAACGGCAATACCACTGAAACCAGCCGCGCGGATCAGCCGGATGAATCCAACCCTTTTTTTGCCAAACAACCAGTGGTAACGAAGCGTTAATACCAAAATAATTCAGCTTGGGGTCATGAAATCTTGGATTAAGCTTGGCTTTTTTAAACCAATTTTTGGGAAACTCTTTCTGACAATCAGTTATATACTTACCGCCAAAAACTCCCAGCTCCAACATCTGCTTTGGGGTTAATTCCGGCTTGAATTTTGAATCAAAATTTTTACCTTTCGGTTCAGACAATTGATAGTGATAATTTTTCTGCATTTTATCCGAGACTGAAACTAATTTAATTTTTGATCGACCCATAGATTTCAGCCTACTTTTGATTTTGGATATAAGCTAAAACTTCTTTGGCGTGCATTTGCGTGTCAACTTTAGGATAAACTTTTTCAATCAGGCCGGAATGATTAATCAGATAAGAAACCCTTTTGGCTCCAACCAAACCTTTGGCTTCGTAAAGACTGATCACTTTTTTTTCCGGATCAGCCAAAAGCATAAAATTCAAACCGTGCTTTTCCTGAAAACTTTTATGACTTTCAACCGTGTCAGCCGAAATACCAATCACTTGAATTCCTAGTAAAGAAAAATCGGGAATATTATCACGAAAAGCACAGGCTTCTTTAGTGCAGCCGGGCGTATCATCTTTGGGATAAAAATAAAGTAAAACCCATTTACCAATAAAATCGGATAAACGATGAGCTTGGCCGTCTTGATCCAAAAGTTCAAAATCAGGCGCTTTGGTTTTTTCAGTCAGCATAAATTAAATTATGATAATTCTAATTTAGCTTTGACTTTTTTAACTACGTCCGAAACATTCCAGCCAACTTTTACCAAATATTCATAAGTGTCTTGCTCAACTGCCTCGGCTACCTTTTTGGAATCGCTTAAATTGGTTAAAATAATTACTTCCGCTTCTTTGCCCCATTGATCCTGCCTTAATTTTCCCAGCATCGTCATCCCATCCATTTTTGGCATCACCAAGTCAAGTAAAATTAAATCTGGATGTTTGTCTAGTGCAAGTTTTAGACCCTCTTCCCCATTACTGGCAGTCAATACTTCGATCTGCTCTTGGTCAAATTGCGACAACAAGGCTTTGCGCACCATGGCTTCGTCGTCAATGATTAACAAAATTTTTTTCATAATTTTATTTCCTTCCTAATTAAATAAATTAAAACTATTTAACTATTTTTTACTTTTTAGGGGCAAAGTAAAATAAAAAGTCGTGCCCTTGTTTTGTTCCGAATCAAACCAGATTTTTCCGCCGTGAGCTTCAATAATATTTTTGGCAATATAAAGACCTAACCCCGTGCCGTCAGTTGAAATAGTGGCGATATTGTCGGCTCTAAAAAATTTCTGAAAAACCAATTTTTTCTGATGGGCTGGTATGCCAAAACCAAAATCTCTGACATAAAACTCCACATCGCTATTGGCTAACTTACAACCAATAATAATTTTTTTATCTTTAGCCGAATATTTGATTGAATTGTTAATCAAATTTGAAAATACCTGATAAATTTTATCTTGGTCAAAATCAAAAACCAGCTTGCCGGGACAGGATTTAGCCAATTCAATATTTATATTTTTTTGAGGGAAATTGGTTTTTTGATCCTTGATTACTTTATTAATCAAAACTATGGCATCACCGGGAGTTTTTTCAATTACAAATTTTTGACCGGTTTCAATATGAGAAACGTCCAATAAATCATTAACCAAGCGAACCATTCGTTCGTTACTGTCATAAATTTGTTGGATAAAATCAATTTGTTTTTCTGATAGTTTACCAATTTTTTGATCAATCAGCAGTTGACTAAACCATTTAATGCCGGTCAACGGACCTCGCAATTGATGACTGGCAACAGAAATAAACTCTGATTTTGCCCGATCAATTTCTCTGGCCCGAGTGACATCCCTAATAATTGCCATGTCAGCCGGCCGGCCTTCGTAATCAACAATCGCACTGTTAGTTTCAACAAACAAAAGTTCACCGGTTTTTTTAATTATTTCAAATTCATAACGTTGAGGCACGGGCAGTCCCTTCATCCGCTTAGCATATCGCTCGAGTACAAATTTTTTAGATTTGGGGCCAATAAACTGTAACATTGGCTTGTTTAAAAAATCGCCTGGCGCATAGCCAACCAGATTTTGCATTGTTTGATTGGCATACTTGATTAGACCGTCTTGAATAACAATTACACCATCGCTGGATTTCTCAACAATAGTGCTGTACTTTTGTTCTGACCTTTTGATTTTTTCTTCATATTTTCTATGGGCCGTAATGTCTTCGCCGGAACTCAAACTTAAAGTAAATTCTCCTTTTTCATCTTTAATTAATTTATTGTGCCAAGAAATAATTTTTTCTTCACCAGAACTGGTGAGGATAGAATTTTCAAAACGACTAACTGCCTTATCACCACCCCTTAAAATTTTATTAAAAACTTCTTTGGTTTTTTCTCTATCTTTTTTGGGGATAAAATTGTCAAACCAATTCTTGCCAATAATTTGTTTTTCCGAATAACCAAGCAACTCACAGCCTCTTTTATTTATTGCCACCACTTTTTGCTTACTATTAATTGTCAATAAAATAATGTCAGCTACGTCAAGATATTCTTGCAATTTGGCTTTCTCTATTTTTAATTTGTCTTCTACTTGTTTTATTAAAGTAATGTCGCGCGATAACCCCATTACACTCACAATCCGACCATCTTGATCCTTAATTGGCGTTAATTGAGTTGAAAGCCACACTGGTCCAGACGGAAAAACGGATAAATTCTCAACATAAATCGGCCGACCGGTTTTAAAAACTTTATCAATACTGTTTTTTTGACGTATGGCAATCGCTGACGGAAATAGATTTTTAATATTTTTACCAACCAGCTTTTCTGGTTTAATCTTAAGCTGTTTAGCGCCAAATTTATTAACATATAAAATCCAGCCGTCTTTATCAACCAAATAGATATTATCTTGGGCTAGTTCTGTTAGGGCTCGATAACGTGCCTCACTTTCAGCTAACAATTTTTCTTTAATTTTATCTTTAGTAACATCTCGGAACATACCTAAAATATACCTCTTGCTGTTAAATTTTATAGCTGAAGAATTAATATCAGCATAAAAAATGCTGCCATCTTTTCTCCTAACCGGAATATCTTTGGCAATAGAAATTTTTCTTTTTACTAAATCCTTAAACCTTTGTAAAACAAAACCTAGGCTTTCTTTGGGATGAATATCGGAAACGGTTAATTTTTTAAGTTCATCCAAAGAGTAGCCTAACATTTTACAAATAACTTTATTACCAATAAAAAATTTACCGGATTTTTCCTCAGCTAAAAGTATACCATCGCTTGAATTATCAAAAATTACTCTCAGTTCGTCCTCGGAAGATTTCAACTCAGTAATATCGCGAATACATTCAATGGCGCCAATTAATTTTCCTTTTGAATCAAAAAGCGGTGAGGCTTTAGCCCAAACAAACGCCCCTTTACCCTGGTTCAAAACCGGACAAAAAGTTTCAATTACCAAATTATCACCCTCTCTTTTTAAGGTTGGATATTTAGCTGCTATTTTACTTTTAGGCGCCCAAAAAAGGTCCATTAGCTGCGGCCGGGCAACACCATAGAAAGGAACGGTATAAGCATACTTACCCTTACCAATCATTTTTTTGGCCGAAACACCGGTCATTTTTTCAATTGCTCGATTCCAAACAACTACTCGCTTATTTTCATCGATGGCTAAGGTAGCATCAGGCAAAAAATCAATAAAATCCGAAAGTTGTTTTTTACTCCCCTGCAATAAATCCACCGCCGAAAGTAGTTTAGCCTGATTTGATTTTTTATTTGTTTTATTTTTTTTCATAAAATCATTAAATTTTTTGGACAACGGCTACTTTTCTAATTCGGTAAAGCCAAAAGATGGCTAGCAACAAAACAATTAAAGTTGCCAGTGTGGTTTGCCAATTCAAATATTTGAAAATCATCACCCATAAATTTCTTTTAACCATAAAGCTGCTGACAGCACTAGGACGGCTTTTAACCTTGGCATTGGTATCTAAAGTCACGGCGTAAATTGTATGTTGACCGGGAGCTAACTCGGAAACGGTTTGGGAATGATTAATTTTCCAATTGCCCAAAGCATCTGTGCGGGTCTGATAAATCAGAGCTTGGTCGCTATGGATATAAATCACCACATCGGAATTGGGCAAAGAAGTACCGGTAAAACTTAAGATATCACCAGTGGTTGAAATTGAAGCGCCGGCGGCTGAAACTTTTGGCACTGGAATGCCAGGTAATTCAACAGCTTGGGTGGTTTCATTAATTAAAGCATTGGCCGGTAAAGAAACAACTTCGCCGCCGGTTGGAGCAGTTGGTAAAGTTTGGACCGGAACGGTGGTTTTATTAATCGTTAAAGTGGTTTGCGGACTTTGATTATTGGCTGCGTCAACGGCAACTACTGAAACTGCATGGGTGCCATCAGCTAAAGCAAAAGTACTTGGTAAAATGAAATTCCAGGCGCCGTTGCTGTCACTGGTAACGGTAAATTGATTATTATCGATTCTAATTAAAATTTGATTATTCGGATCAGAGACGCCAACAATTTGAGGTGTCGTATCGGTTAGGCTGATATTATTTTGCGGTGTTAAAACAATTGGAGCAGTTGGCGCCGAAGTGACAATATTTAAAACCACCTGGTCGGAAAATTGGCTGGCATTATTGGCACTGTCAATGGCTTTAACGGTTAAAGAATGAACGCCAGGGATAAAGTTAAAATTTTGAGCAAATGTTCCGTCGCTGTCGGTTAGACTATTTAAACTGCCAATCAATACGCCATTATCATACAATTCAACTTTTGATCGTGGCTCAGCCAAACCGGCAATACTAAACGAGGTTTTCTGGGTTGGCGTAACTAACGGATTCAAGATTGGTTTTTGGGGCGGGATATTATCAACTAAAGCCGGCAAAAGACCGCCACCAGCCGAAACCGTCGGCGTTGTCTCTACTACCGGCGCCGGTGCTTCGTAAAGATTAATTATTGGCACGGTAATTTCATTACCAAAATCATCAATTGCCCAAATTTTAACAAAATAATTATCAGACAAATCAATTCCAGAAATAACCGTTGAAATGGTTAACGGATTATTTAAATTGGCATCATCAACGGTGCTCCACTTAATGGCACTGCCGGTTCGATTTTCAATATCACTCTGACTGGTGCCATGCCACAATTCATAATGATTAAAATGTGCATCGGTATTTGCCGCCCAAGTTAAAGTTGCCGAGGTTGCCGTACTGGTAAATTTGGTTAAAGCCACCAAACCCAAAGGTGCGGCCGTATCAACGGTAAAATCAGTTGATTCATAATAAATGCTGGTATTGTCAAAACTGTCGCTACCGCGCAAGCGAACGCGCATAGTGGAATTTTCCTGATTGCCAAAATCGGTACCGGCATTCCAAGTCACCGCTTTATTATTACCGGCAGTAACAGCGCCTAAATCTCCAGTCAGCGAAGTTTTAGTCACTGTCCAGGTTAAACCACCGTCAGACGAAATATCCAAAACCGTTGTTGCCGCTTCGTTTAGATTATAGCCAATCGCAACCGAATCAGTGCTTGCAGTTTGACTGGCAGTAATTGCAGAAATTATAGGCGCTTTAGTATCCAAACTGAAATTAGCCGATGATGCGTAATCGCCCTGGTTACCAAAATAATCTTTGGCTCGGACTCGGACTCTCATCACTGACGATTCTTGATTATTAAAATCAACATCGGCTGACCAGTTGAAAGTTTTGACGCCGGTAGTTTGACCTAAACCAATGTCACCGTTTCTGGTCGTAGTGGCCACATTCCAAGTAGCGCCGCCGTCATCAGAAATAAAAAATTCCACCAAATGACCGGCCGAGGTATTGTCAGCTAAAACATAATTGATAGTAACATCACCCGAACCGGAATTTTGACTAGCGGTTACGGCACTGACTACCGGTGTTTTGGTATCAACGCTAAAATTACCGGAAACTGCATAATCCCCTAAATTGCCGTAGCGATCAGTACCGCGAATTCTAATTTTCATTACGCTGCTTTCTTGATTGGCAAAATCAATCCCCGCATCCCAAGTCACTGACCGGCTGGTGCCGGCAGTTATCCCACTGCCAATGTCTCCGGTTAAAGTGGTAATTGGCACGGCGTAAGTTAGGCCACTATCATCAGAAATTTCTAAAGTAACAGTATTATCGGCACCCGAGAAATCAGCTAGATTATATTCAAAAGTTACAATATCGGAATTGGGTGTTTGAGCGATTGTTAAACCAGAAATTATCGGGCCGCGAGTATCAATATAAAAAGCCGAAGACCCTGCCACACTGCTGGCAGTCAAAGTGTCAGTTGAAACTAAACGCACATAGACTGTTGCTTGCTCTTGATTTGGCAAATCAGTTGCCACATCCCAGGCAAAAACATAAGCGGTACCGGTTGAACTAAAAATCAAACCACTCGTACCACTGGAACCGACACCGGCTTTTTCGGTCATGGCTTGCCAAGTTAAACCATTGGTTGAATATTCAAAAGCGGTTAAATTGTTTGTATCGTTTTGGGCATCAGTACCGGTGTAATTGATGGTTACATAATTACCGCTCAAAGATTGACTGGCACTGACAATATTAATACTGGGAGCGGTATTGGTAATGCCGGCTACCGCCGAATAAGCAGATTCAGAGGAAGCAGCGTGCGCCGCATCGCTTGGATTTCTGGATTTAACCATAAAACTGTAATTGGCCA
>JBAYJS010000030.1:0-12039 GCA_041664985.1 Candidatus Buchananbacteria bacterium
CAACGCTGTGCAATTAAGATATAAAATTTTAAAATAATATGAGTCAGAAAGGTAAATTCATTGTGCTTTACGGCAGCAATAACCTGGGTAAAACTACCCAGGCTAAATTGTTAGTCAATAAGTTGAATGATCAAGGCTATAAGGCTGAGTATTTAAAATATCCGATTTACGATTGTGAACCAACCGGACCACAGATTAATGAAATTCTACGAAGCGGGAAGGGTCAAACTTTAAGCGAACTTGAGCTACAGGAAATTTACGCCCAAAATCGCAGAGACTTTCAGCCGCAGCTTCAAGCTATGTTAGACAAAGGAATTAATGTGGTTGCCGAAGACTATATTGGCACTGGTCTGGCCTGGGGCGTAACCAAAGGGGCTGACTTGGCTATTCTTGAAAAACAAAATCAAGATTTAACCAAAGAGGATATAGTAATCTTGTTTGACGGCGCCCGGTTTTTAGATGCCAGAGAGGCCAACCATTTACATGAACAAAATGACGAATTAATGATAAAAAATCGCCAAGTCCATTCTGATTTGGCTAAAAAATATAACTGGCAAACCATTGATGCTAATCAATCAATAGACAATATAGCAGAAAACATCTGGAAAATAGTTAATAATAATCTTGACAATCAGGGCTGAATTTGGTAGATTAAATAATCAACCAAACGAAACCATAACCATGGCTACGGAGGGACTTCCAATGCTGAGCTGGTTCTTCAAGAAATATGGCGGAAATAAGGTTGGCGGCCACAAGGTCAAACCGCTCAATCCGGACAAAGAAACCTGGTTTCGCCGCTTTTGCGGCAGCTTAATCGTCGCTTTTCTGCCCGAAAAGCTGGCGCTGCAACTGCTACAGGATTTTGGCATTCGTCGAGTTGATTAACCACACAGATCACACCGTGTGGTTTTTTTTAGGGCCAAATCCCCTTTATTTTTTTTATAATTTGTGATAAGCTGAAACAGTAATTTTAATCAATTTTTCTATGAAATTAACGACAGTAATTGGACTCGAAATTCACGTCCAGCTAAAAACCAAATCAAAAATGTTTTGCAGTTGCGATAATTCCGGTGAAAATCAACCGGCTAATACCACGGTTTGTCCAATCTGCATGGGTCATCCCGGGATGTTGCCGGTGACCAATCGCCAAGCAGTTGAATGGTCAGTGATGGCGGCTTTAGCCATTGGCTGTGAAATACCTAAAATTTCAAAATTCGATCGAAAAAGTTATTTTTATCCTGACCTGCCAAAAAATTATCAGATCTCGCAGCTGGATCAACCGATTGGTTTGGGCGGTAAACTAATGATTGATACCAAAGACGGCAAACGCGAAATTGGCATTACCCGCCTGCATTTAGAAGAAGACGCCGCCAAAAATTTCCATTCGCCCGACGGCAAAAATACTTTAGTTGATTATAATCGTTCTAGCACGCCTTTGATGGAAATTGTCACTGAGCCAGATATGCGCAGCCCTCAGGAAGCAAAAGCTTTTGCCCAGGAGCTGAGATTAATCATGCGCTATTTGGGCGTGTCGGATGCGGACATGGAAAAAGGCCATTTGCGCTGCGATGCCAATGTTTCTTTGACCGATCAAGCACCTGATAAAATTGATATTAAAAAATTGCATCCCAAAACCGAAATTAAAAATTTAAATTCATTCAAAGCCATTGAACGCGCCTTGGAATATGAAATCCAACGCCAGACCAAACTTTGGCAAGAGGGTACGCCGCCAAACCAGCAGTCCACTCGCGGCTGGGATGAAAACAAAGGCATTACCGAAGAACAGCGTTTCAAAGAAGAAGCTTCCGACTACCGTTATTTTCCCGAGCCCGATTTGCCGCCATTGAATTTCGAACCCGGTACGCCAAATGCTATTGACGTGGTGGCAATCAAAGAAAGTTTGATTGAATTACCCCAGGCTAAACGCCAAAGGTATATTGAAGAATTTGATTTATCCGCTGAAAACGCCAAAATTGTCACTGACGACAAAAACTTGGCTGACTTTTTTGAACAAACAATTTCCGAATTGCGCGCTTGGTTGATTTCTCTGGGTGAAGTTGAAGGCACCAGTGAAGAAATTTGGCAAAAAAGCAAAGCTAAACTCGCCAAACTGGCTCACAACTGGTTGGTAAATAAATTAATGGCTTTGACTTACAAAGACGGAAAAAAACTTAATGTCACGCCGGAAAATTTTGCCGAGTTTATCACAATTATTTACGAAAATAAAATCAATTCATCAATTGCCCAAAAATTATTGGAAATTATGCATACTACCGGCAAAGATCCTTCGGCTATCATGGATGAACAGGATTTAGGCAAAGGCGTTGAAAATAAAGATATTGAAAAAATTGCTGACAGCATTATTGCTCAAAATCCGAGTCAAGTTGAACAATATAAAAATGGCAAAGAAACTTTAATCCAGTTCTTCATCGGCCAAATGATGCGGCAAACCAAAGGCCAAGCCGATCCCGAGCAACTTAAAAATATTTTAATTCATAAACTGAAATAATATGGTCATCCCTGGAGTAGAACATGGATTTATGAAAGAAGAAGCCGCTAGACGAAGAGTCGAGAAACCAGAAATTGATTTAAAAAAATTAAATGAAAGTTTAGCAATCCTTGATAGTGTTGCTGCCAATCCAAACGTTTATGAACTACCAAAAGGAAAAGATTATTCTCCTTACAAAGAAGCGGCCAAAGGATTTATCCAGGCTAGCCAGGAAGGAATACCGGAAGCTAAAAGTAGAGACGATTTAACCAGAATTGCAAATGAAATTCTTAATGCTGCCAGCATTATGGAATTATAAAATCTCAGTCAAAAAACAGAGACTGTTTTTACCTCTCTGTTTTTTGATTATTTTAGTTTTGTAAAAATTTCTTTACTTTCATTTCCGCTTTTTTTGGCTGATCAAACCAATTGATATCTTTATCTCGTTTAAACCAAGTCATTTGGCGCTTGGCAAAATCAGAAATTGCCCGATTAAGCTGGTCAAACATTTGTTGGTAGCTGATTTTTTTCAAAAGATAGCGCGAAACAAAGCGGTATTCAAGCCCAAATTCTTGCAATCGCTGCCAACTGACCCCTTGGCGATGCAGTCGTTTAATCTCGCTAATCATCCCCTCTTTTTCCAACCGATGTTTAAGGCGTTTGGTAATTCGCTCCCGCAAAACCGCTTTGGGCGCCGTCAAACCAATGCTTAAAAAATCAAATGGTAAAATTTTATTTTCTGGCCGGTCGGATTTTGGCTTGCCGGTTTGGTAATATATTTCCAAAGCGCGAAAAACCCGGCGCGGATTATTTTTATCAATTACATTATACGTAGCCAAATCGATTTTTTTAAGTTTGGCCAAAGCCTGCTTCAGACTTAGTTTATTTAACTGCATCCTGATATCTGACTTATTATTTTGGATTTCTAAAAACTGATAACCTTTGACCAAAGCGGTCAGATAAAGTCCGGTACCGCCACAAACAATCGGCAATTTTTGTTTAGCCAAAATTTCAGCTATTTTTTCATTAGCCAGTTTTTGCCAATCAGCCAAAGTAAATTGTTTTTTGGGCGATACCACGTCAATCAAATGATAAGGCACTTTACCGTATTCAGCCAAATCTTTGCCCGTACCGATATCCATGCCCTGATAAACTTGGCGGCTGTCGGCTGAAATTATTTCACCTTTAAATTTTTTGGCCAAATTCACCGCAAATTTGGTTTTACCCGAAGAAGTCGGCCCCAAAACCACCACCACTTTTGGCAATTGGCCGACTAATCCCCAAGCATAAGCATCAATAATTTTAATCAAAATCAATTCACCGGTTCGGTCAACGGTTGAAGCAAACTTAATATTTTTAAAATTGATAGTTCGGCCAAAACCAAAACCGTCTTTTTGGCTATCCACCAAAACCGGCAAGGTTTTTCCGACTAATTTTTTATTATGCGCCAAGGCCGTCTTTTTTAAAACTTCATTGACTGCTTCTTCGCGTCTTTTCTTTTCTGACAAAGTAACATTGTCAGCCATTTTGCCAGCCACGGTTCCCACTCGCGGCGAATATTGCGCCAGATAAGCCATATCAAATTTTACTTTTTTAAAAAGCAAAAGCGTATTGGCAAATTGTTTTTTGGTTTCGCCCGGAAAACCGACAATCACATCAGTTGAAATCATAATGCCGGGGATTGCTTGCCTGACTTTTTTAATCAAATTTTGATAATGCAAAACCGTGTAGCGGCGGTTCATTTGACGTAAAATTTCATTGTCGCCGGATTGAACCGGTAAATGTAAATAAGGAATAATGTGTTTGCCTTTGGCCATGACTTTAATCAAATCATCAGACATATCTTTGGGATGGCTGGTGGCAAAAGAAAGCCAAAAATTCCCGGGAATTTCGTCAATGGTTTTTAAAAGTTTGGGGAAATTAATTTTACCGTCATGGTAGCTGTTAACATTTTGGCCAAGTAAAATTATTTCTTTGTAGCCGCCAGCCACCAACTCTTTGCATTGTTTGATTATCGCTTTTGATTTTTGGGAAACTTCCCGGCCACGGGTATAAGGCACGACGCAATAAGAGCAAAAATTATTGCAACCAACCATAATTGGCACGTAAGCGACAAATTTTGAATTGTAGCTTGGGTGAATATCAAAATAGTTGGTCGTTTGAAAAACAGCCGGCAAAATAAACTTTTGATTCAACCCGGCTAGAGTTTTTGGCAAATTCGGCAATTCTTTAATATCGATAATCAAATCAAAAAACTTTGCCATTTTTGGCTTGTCTGATTCCAAAACACAGCCGGATAAAATTGTTATTAGCGGTTTGGTTTTTTTGATTTGCTTGAATTTTTTATTCAAACCGTAAATTCGATCAATTCCGGTTTGCCTGACCGAGCAAGCCAAAACCACAATCAAATCCGCCTCGAATTCGTTTTCGATTTTTTGCAAGTTTAATTTTTCCAAAACCGCCGCCACTTTTTCGGCGTCAGCGGTATTAAATTGGCAGCCAAAAGCAATAATTTTGTAATTCATAACTTAGAAATTATAACAGAATAAATATTTTTTTTCAATATTCCCCAAGCTTACCAGCCCAAACTTAATTAAATTTGACCAATTATCTTAAACAATACGCTCCAAAATTACTTTTAAGGGTAATAATGGCCATATTTTATTATATTGACGAACCTGATTATCACTGATAATATTTGAAGGACAAAGAGAGTTTTTCAGTTGCCCTTTACCAACCCAGACTAAAGCCTTCCTACAGGGAAAGGAGGAAGTTCATTGTGAAAAAAGTAGTTGAACAAGCGACAGTCGTAGAAGTGAAAACGATTGCTCAAGGCATCGTTCAAGCCGATTTAAACTGTCCACAAATTGCCGGCTTGGTCTTGCCCGGACAATTTGTTACCCTCGAGCCGGGAGCGACTGGCAGCACCTGCCGTCGGCCGTTCACGGTTTACTCTTGCGATGATACAAATATCCGACTAATAATTCAAATTGTCGGACCAAACACCAAAGCTTGCGCCAATTGGCAAATAAAACAGCCAGTCGAAGTACTGGGACCAATCGGCAAACCGCTATCCGTCAATCCGTCAGTTGAATGTTTCCTGCTTGTTGCCGGTGGCTGTGGTTTAGCCTCGTTGCACCTGCCAGCCGAACAAATCGCCAGTACTACCAAAGCCAGAACTATCATCGTGGCTGGGACAAAAACCAAAAAGCAAATCTTTGGCCAAAAAGACTTTGAGCGACTCGGTTCGGTCTTCAAATTTGCCACTGATGCCGAGGATCACAAAACCGCAGTTGAATTGCTTCAAGAGATTCTGGCTGGTGACAATCACCTACCGAATCCCGGTCAAATGCAAATCATCACCTGCGGTCCAGTGCGGATGATGCAAGCCGTAGCAAAGGTCGCTAAAGACGCTGGCATTAGTTGTCTTGCCTATATTGAACAGGTTATGGGCTGCGGCGGCCTGGGTGCTTGCAAATCCTGCGTCGTACCAATCCGCGGCCAGATGCCAAAATACATCTGCCAAGATGGACCGGTTTTCCCGGCAGAGGAGGTTGACTGGGATGAGCTCACCTGATCTAAGTACGATACTGGCCGGAATCAAATTTGCCAACCCGGTGATGAATGCTTCCGGCACCTGGGATCTATCAGCCAACGAGGTCTTGATCGACCCCAAGCCCGGCGCATACGTCAGCAAAACGGTTAAACTCGAGCCGGTTGCAGGCAATAAACCGCCGCGACTGTTTGATACCAATCGATACGGCATACTCAATGCCATTGGTTTGGCTGGTGTTGGAATCGAGGCTTTCCAAAAAGAACACCTGCCACACTTACTCAAAATGGGACGACGGGTCATCGTCAACATCTCGGGCACCACGGTTGATGAATACACCAGACTCACTGAACTGCTAGACGACACCGGCATTGATTTGATTGAGGTTAACATTTCGTGCCCGAACGTCAAGCGCGGCATGTCTTTTGGTCAAGACCAAGATGCAACGCTGGAATTGGTGTCAGCTATCAGGCCTAAGACTCAACTACCGCTGATTGTGAAGTTAACACCGAACGTGACCAATATCGTTCAGATCGCTTTGGCCGCTCAAGCAGGTGGCGCCGACATCCTATCACTGACCAATACGCTTCTGGGCCTGCACCTAGACCCAGAAACGGGAAACCCGGTGCTTGCTAATATCACCGGTGGTCTTTCCGGACCAGCCTTGATGCCAGTTGCCCTGCGCTGTGTCTGGCAAGTCTGCCATAACCGAGAAATCACCATCCCAGTTATTGGTATGGGTGGCATAACGTCTTTGAAAGATGCCCTTGAATTTCTCTGGGCCGGAGCCTCGGCAGTAGCAGTTGGTACAGCCAACTTTGCTCACCCAAGCACGGCCATGCCTGAAATCATTGCCGATCTGAGCAACTGGCTAACCGACCATAACCATAGCAGCTTCGAGGCGTTCCGAAACGTGGTCAAACAGAAAATCCAGGAGGGATAAATCCAAAAGCTCCAATATCACCTTGATACTGGAGCTTCTTTTTTTATTAAAATTATTTAAAAAGATAAAAGCTTAAGGAGTAATCGGCTCAGCTGACGGCTAAATCCCGGCGCTTGGTGTCTGACATTCACCCAGGCTTTTTATACCGACATTGGCGCATTTTGCTTGGCAAGAATTGCCGTAAGTTTTATTATCATCGCCGCAAACCGGATTATATTCAAGCGTACAAACACATTCGGTCTCGGGTGTAGTCGTTGTTTTTTTAAAATTTGTCGGCGGCATAATAATGAGTTTTAATTTCTGCTGCAATTCTTTTTGAAATTCGTTTAAATTAACCGCGTTGTCTTTGACCTGATTGATTAAGTCTTCGGTGCTGGTGCCGGCTGAAGTTTTATAATTTTCCAAAATTTGTTTAATTTTGGCGGCTCGCTCTTGTTCAGTCATTTCGGTTAAATCCTGGCCGATATCTTCTGCCAATTTTTCTCTGATTCGAATAATAATCGGCTTTAAGTCGGCTGGCAATTTATCCTGCATTCGATCCAAAGTGTCCAAATTATAATAATTACTTAAATCCAAAGGCTGTTTACCTGATAAAATATTGCTGACTATTTCATTCACTTTTTCCCGATCAATCAAAGCCAACAACTGGCCAAGCCAAACCAAGGACTGATCTTTGGCCTGACTGATCAATTTACGGTTGGCTTCACTGTCGAGTTTAAGTTCGATTTTTACCATCAACTGCTGACGGATAAATTCCTGAGCCGTAAATTTATCAACAAATTGATTAATCACTTCGGGCTGATCTTTCACTTTTTCCATTTGGTTTTTTAAATTTTGAATTTGTTGATTGTAATCAGCCAAATTTTGGTCAAGTTCCTTTTGAGTAATGATGCCTTTGACCACCAATTTTTGAATTTCCAAAAGCTTTTGATTGGCATAGTCAAGCTGTTCTTTGGCTTTAGCCACCGGATCATTGGTTAAAAATATTTTTATTTTCCAAACCCAAGTTTTTAGCCAATACCAATTGCTGTTTGGCAAAAGCCAAGGCTCGCCAGTACCCAAGTTATCAGCCGATATTTGGTCATTGAGCGTTGATTTTTCGTAATTAGCATTATCATTGGTCTGAGCCAAAACCAAACCGGGTAAAACCAAGCTGATTAAAACTAAAAAAATGACGATTTTTTTCATAAATTTAAAGATTAAATCTAGTCTAATTATAGCGCATATTTAAAAAACCCTCCAGGCCAAGCGCCCAGAGGGTTTTTTGAGTAAACCTATTTTTTATCTTTGATTTCTTTGACTAATTTTTCGGCAAATTCATCGCGAGTCATGGTTTGAGTTTCTTTTTGACCGTGAAGCCGAACACTTAAATCATTGCTTTGGGCTTCTTTTTCGCCAATCACCAAAGTATACGGCACTTTGGCTTTTTCGCTTTTTCTGATTTTATAGCCAACGGTTTCATTGGAATCATCGACAAAAACTCTGATACCCAAATCTTTCAAAGATTCAGCCAGTTTTTCAGCGTCAGCAATAAAAGTTGATGCCACCGGCGCAATTTGAACTTGAACCGGCGCCAGCCATAATGGAAAAACCCCGGCGTAATGCTCGATTAAAATGCCAAAAAATCTTTCAACTGATCCGTAAATAACCCGATGAATCATTACCGGTCTTTTGTGCGAACCGTCACTGTCAATATAAGTTAAATCAAACCGCTCAGGCAAATTCATATCCAATTGAATAGTGCCACACTGCCAGGTTCGGCCGATGGCGTCTTTGATGTGAATATCGATTTTAGGGCCGTAAAACGCGCCGTCACCCTCGTTAATTTTGTATTCTTTGCCCGCACCGTCCAAAGCCGCTTTTAAACCGTCCGTGGCGGTTTGCCAGGCTTGATCCGAACCGATTGATTTTGCCGGCCGGGTGGACAGCTCCAAATGATAAGACAAGCCAAAAACCGAATAAATTTTTTCTACCAATTTTAGCACACCCAAAATTTCATCTTTGATTTGATCGGGCCGCATATAAATATGAGCATCGTCCTGATGGAAAGTTCTGACCCGAAATAAACCCGACAAAACACCGGAAAGCTCATGGCGATGAACCAAGCCGATTTCACCCCAGCGCAAAGGCAAGTCGCGATAAGAATACAAATCTTCTTTGTACATTAGCATCCCGCCCGGACAATTCATCGGTTTAATCGCATATTCCATCTCATCGATTTTTGTTTCATACATATTTTCCCGATAATTTTCCCAATGGCCGGAAACTTCCCAAAGTTTGCGCGAAAGCATGATTGGGGTTTTAATCTCATCATAACCGGCTTGAAAATGGACTTGCCGCCAATAATTCAAAAGTTCATTCCAAATAATCATGCCTTTGGGCTTGAAAAAAGGAAAACCCGGGCCTGCCTCGTGAAAGGAAAATAAACCCAGCTCCTGACCCAATTTTTTATGATCGCGCTTTTTGGCTTCTTCAAGCAAATCCAAGTACGCTTTCAATTCGGCTTCGCTGGTAAACGCCGTACCGTAAATTCGCTGCAGCATTTTATTTTTTTCATCGCCCTTCCAATAAGCCCCGGCAATTTTTAGCAATTTCACCGCGCCGATTTGTTTGGTAAAATCCAAATGCGGTCCGGCGCACAAATCAACGAATTTATGTTTGCCGTCAGGACCCAACATTCGATAAAAAGTTAAAGCCTTTTCCCCGGCTTTTTCCAAATCTTTGGCCAATTCCAATTTATAGGGCTGTTTTTTTGATTTAATGTAAGCAATCGCTTCTTTGGTGCTAACTTCATAGCGCTCAAATTTTTGATTTTGCTTAATAATTTGGCGCATTTTTTGCTCGATTTTGACCAAATCCTGGGGGCTGAAAGTTTCTTTGCCCAAATCAAAATCATAGTAAAATCCCTCATCAATTGCCGGCCCAATGGCTAGCTTAGCTTCGGGAAAAAATTCCAAAACCGCTTGGGCTAAAACGTGTGAAGCGGAATGACGAATTGTTTGCAAATCGTGTTTCATATAATTTAATTTATGAATAATAAATATTTATAGCTCCCCCTCTCCCCGACGTGGGAGAGGGTACAAAGATTAGTTTAGTGGGGTGAGGGGGTAGAAGTTAAATTGAAACATCTATTTCATCTCTTCTTAAATTGGCCTGGCTTTTGTCTTTTCAGCCACTCGTCGCGCAAAATTCCCATGTTAATCAAATCGTGGTAATGCCCTTTTCTAAACAATTGCTGCCGCAAACAACCTTCTTTTTTAAAACCGAGTTTTTTGTATGATTTTTCCGCGCGGATATTGTAAGCGTAAAATCCCAGCCAAATTCGATGCAGTTTTAATTTCCTAAAACCATAATCAATAATCAGCTTGCCGGCCTCCGTGCCACAGCCCTGGCCCCAATATTTTTTGTCGCCGATAATAATGCCAAATTGGGCGTTTTTATGCAGCGGCTCGATATCGCGCAAACTGACCACGCCAATATGCGTGCCGTCATTGGCATCAATGGCAAAAGCGGCTCTGGTTTTTTCTCTTTTCATTTTACTGATCCATTCTTTTTCCATTTTCAAAGTTGTCCGGGATCTGTCATAAATATCCAAAAAAATTAAAACTTCAGAATCATTGAGCCATTGGCAAAACCGCCCGGCGTCTTTTTGGGACAACGGCCGTAAAGTGACTAGTTTGCCTTTCAAAATAATTTCTTTTTTCATATCTTTAGTTTAACCCCTCCTAACCTCCCCTTTATAAGGGGAGGAATATTGCAGAGCACTTGGCTTCCTCCTTCCCTTAATTCCCCTCCTTTCCAAGGAGGGGTTAGGGGTGGTTAGTTCCCCTCATTTCCAAGGAGGGGCTAGGGGTGGTTGAATTTCAAGGTAAATTATCAGCTATTTCTGCCAAAACAGAATCAATATTTTCATAAACATCTAAATTGGTAAAACGTAAAAACTTAATTCCAAATTCTTCAATGCGCCCTTGTCTTTCCAAATCATATTTAATCGCCTTTTGACCAAAATGAGTATCACCATCAATTTCTATAGCCAGTTTGACTTTGGGACAATAGAAATCAACAATATATCTATTAACACCTTGCTGTCTGCGAAATTTATAACCTTTAAGTTGATGTCGACGCAAATAATACCACAAAATCTGTTCTGCCCGAGTCATTTCATTTCGTAATTTTTTTCTTTTGGCTTTGTTCGATTTTTGATTAAAAATTTTTTTCATAGCGTACTCCATTAGTTCCCCTCCTTTTTAAGGAGGGGTTAGGGGTGGTTGATTCCCCTCCTTTTTAAGGAGGGGTTAGGGGTGGTTGATTCCCCTCCTTTTTAAGGAGGGGTTAGGGGTGGTTGATTCCCCTCCTTTTTAAGGAGGGGCCAGGGGTGGTTATCAACCCCAATACGCTATGTTGATTATATTTTAAACAAAAAATCCAACCAGAAATAATCTGCTTGGGACTCCGATTTGCTCGGGGCGGTTCCACCCAATTTCCCCGGAAAACCGGGACACTTGATTGGCTTATCTTTGAGGATTTAGCCTGTTTAGGGGCTTTTAGCCGCACAGTTGGTAGCTGCGCCAATCATCCTTTTAAGATAACTTCATTATAAACCTGAAAAAAAATACTGTCAAATCAAAAACCAAGCAACCTAGCGCTTTTTAGGATTGTTTGTTAGAATGTATCTAGCCTACAACGTGCTTATTTTCAGCTTATTTTACTTAAAATATTAATGAGTTCGCATAATGCTAGCTATGAGATATTAAAAATTTATATAAAAAATCTATGTTGAATCAAGAAATAACAAAAAAATACAAAGATCTTAATTGGAATGAACTTCTACGAAAAGACCTTGGTAATTATAGTTTGGAAGAAGCGAAACCAATATTAGATAGGATTAAAAATTTTTTTGATTCAATATTATTAAGTACAGAAATTAATAACTTTGCCCAGGGCATCCAAAATGAAATTCAAAATCAGATTACTAATTTTCTAAACTACTGTAATAACTCCTTAAAAACCTTCTCAGATATTGGTCAAAAACAGCAGAGACTAGAAGAAATCAAA
>JBAYJS010000031.1:0-11884 GCA_041664985.1 Candidatus Buchananbacteria bacterium
AGATCTAGCTCGCGTCCAAGGATCTCTTCAGGAATCGCAAAGAGCCGTCTTTTGTCTCCCGGATTAGGATTTGGCTGATCGGGCAAAGTAATGATCGTAAAGCCGTTGTCGTTGGTAAATCTGACTGCAATGCCTTTGTCTTTAAGCATGGCTTTAAGCGCCCCCTGTTTTCCCAAAATTCGTGCCGAAACTGACGGCGGAGACAGTACCCCTTCTTTAATTGGTGGTAGCACAATTAGACCCTCCCTGATTGGATTTAGCGCCACAAAGTTAACCTGCCTTTAGATTTTTATTTTAAGCCTTAATTCATTTTTTTGTCAATTTAAAAAACCGGACATTGCCGGTTAAAATTTGAAGTTTAGATTATAAAATTTCAATGACAGCGCCCGCCAAAAAAAGAATAATGATTAAGTATGAAAGCCAGTTGGGCAAATTGATTTGGTAAGCCGGTTTAACGGTGCCGGTTTTTTTGGCTTTCAAATAAATTAAAAATACCAAAACCCCGTCAGCGGCAATAGTGATGGCGCCGACAAAACCGATGATGCCGATAAAATTTTTAAAACCGGCCAGGTATAAAATCAAGGGAATAAAACAGGCAATCACCCAGCTGCTAAAATGAGAAAATTTTAAATCATAGCGCAAAACTTCTTTTAAAGTTTGGCCAACGGTGAGAAATGAGGTAAAAGTGGCCATAATGCCGACAATAAAACCGGCAATTAAAATATTTGGCCCTAAAACCGCTTGCATGCCAGTTAATGCGTCTTCAGTGACATTGCTACCGTTAATGCCCAAAGCCAAAACAATAAAAACAATATAAGTAATGATTGGAATTAAAGTGCCGACAATGATTACACTTTTTAGTTGGTTGGCTTTGTCTGCCAGCAAATCTTCTAGCTCGGGAATGACTGAAAGTCCGCCCAAAGAAAATAAAATTATGCCATAGGGCAAAAAAGGATTTTGGAATTGGTAAGTTAATAAATGGCTGACGTTAATTTGGGGAAAGCCTTTGATTACTAAAAAAATTAAAGCGCCAAACAAAAGAATCAAACTGTAAAATTCGGCTTTGGCAATTCCCTTATTTTCCAAAAAAACAATCAAAGAGCCCAAGAAAAAAAAGATTAAAACGTAAACTAGTTCGTTACCGCCTAAGCTTGGTATCAGTAAGCCGGCTAAAAACTGCCCGCCTAAAATCAAATAAGCTAAAAGTGAGCCTAAAAAGCCAATCAGGGCAGAAGCTATGGCCAATTTTTCGCTGGTTTTGCCCAGATAAATTTGGCAATAGCCGGGCAAACGGTGAAAGCCGTCAGTTCGCAGGCAAACCTCGCCATAAATTAAATGAACCGCCAAAACCAACAGGCCTAAGGCGGGAAAATAAATTAAAATTATCGGCAAAAAACCAACTTGATTGGTAACGTAGGGCAAGCCAAACATGCCAACACCGACAATCGTACCAACCAACATCGAAACAGCGGCAATATATTTTTTCATATGTTTAATTATAACATATTTATTTAAATATAAAAAAACAGGGAAAGCTAGCCCCCTGTTTTTTATTCGGTCAGTTGCTAATTACCGGCCAACGCTGTAATATTTGAAACCAAGTTCTTTCATTTTTTTTGGCGAAAAAATATTTCGGCCGTCAAAAACCGTTGGAGCAACCATTTGTTTTTTAATTTTTTCCAAATCAAGATCTTTAAATTCTTGCCATTCGGTACAAATTATTAAAGCCTCACTGCCCAAAGCAACATCATAAGGATTATTGGTATATTCAATATTGGCCAATTGTTTTTTGGTATTTTCCATGGCTTGCGGATCGTAGGCTTTGATTTTGGCGCCTTCTTTTTGCAGTTTTTCAATAATTTTTAAAGCCGGAGAATTTCTGATGTCATCAGTATCTGGCTTGAAAGAAAGACCTAAAACGCCAATCACTTTACCATCCAAAACCCAAAGTTCTTTTTCAATTTTTTTGATAAAACGGCGGCTGGCTTCCTCATTAATTTTTTGAACGGCAGCTACCAAAGAATCGTCAATGCCCAAAATTTCCAAAGTTTTTCGATAAGCGGCAATATCTTTAGGAAAACAGCTGCCACCAAAACCGATGCCGGGATTTAAAAATTGTTTGCCGATTCTTTCGTCTAAACCGATTGCTTCCAGTACTTCCAAAGCATCAGCGCCGGCTTCTTCACAAGTTTGGGCGATTAAATTGGCAAAAGAAATTTTGACCGCTAAAAAAGTATTGGCGCCGTGTTTAATCAGTTCCGCACTGCGAACAGAAACGATTTTGACCGGTGCATTAGTTTTATCAATCAAGGGTTTATAAACTTCAAGCATTTTATCTTTGGCTTTTTCACTATCAACGCCAATCACAATTCGATCCGGTTCCCAAGTGTCTTTAACAGCCGTACCTTCTTTGAGAAATTCCGGATTGGAAACGACATCAAAATTAGCATTCTGACTGTAGCGTAAAATTGTTTCTTTGACTTTTTCGGCGGTTTTAACCGGTACGGTGCTTTTATCAACAATTACTTTATAGTCGCCATTGATTACCTGAGCGATTTCTCGGGCAACGCCCTCAACATATTTTAAATCGGCATGACCGTCGTCTTTTGGCGGCGTATTGACGCAAATAAAAATTACTTCGGAATCCTTTACAGCCGGCTTGATATTATCAGAAAAAGTTAACCGGCCGGTTTTTTGGTTTTTGATAATTAATTCTTCCAATCCCGGCTCAAAAATCGGTGATTTGCCCTGTTTTAATTTTTCCAGTTTTTCCGGATTATTATCAATACAAACAACTTGGTGGCCCAAGTCAGCCAGACAAACTCCGGTAGTCAAACCAACGTAGCCGGTACCGACGATCGCTATTTTCATAAAGTTTGGTAAATTATTACCCAACCCAATAAAGGCTGGTTGGCCAAATAGTAATTTCGGCCTAGCTTTAAATAAGATTTAAAATAAAAAATGATTAAGTTTTGATCCTAATCAATTACTTATTTAGACGTAATTTTTCAGTCTTTGTTACAAACATTCTAGCGAAAAAAGATATTTTTGTCAAAGCTAGAATTTTATAACTTGACCTGGCTTAATGGTTTTTGGGCGGTTGTCATCTGCGGGTTGAGCCCTTCTTTGACTGCCGTAATTTTGAGTATCTTCAGCCTTTTTTTTTGCAATTAAATCTTCCAAACTAAGCTTGTCGGAATGATTATTTTGATTATCTTTTGGTCTTTGTGAGCCAGGCGGGTTGCTGGTTTTTTTCTCAAACATTTGAGGTGGTTTTTTCAACGCTTCAGTCAGAGAAATTTCCGGTTCGTTGTTAGTCGGAACTTCGGCCATTTTAACATCATCGGCTTGCCCGTGCATTAATTTTTCCCTGATTTTTTGAAAGCAAGTCTGGCAGTAAACCGGCCTAACGCCGTCAGGGACAAAAGTGATTTCGGTTGGCGTGCCACATTCATAGCAATCAACCGTGTAAGTATCTTTGTCTTCACTCTTTTGGCTATCAGCTTTTGGCGTATCGGTTGGGGCGGTTTTTTCACCGGCGGAGTTTTTTTTCTTTTTTGGACCAAACCGTTGCTCCCTTTTAATTTTGTCAAATTCTTCCATTTGTTTTTCTTCCGCTTCAATGATCACGCCAGTCCAGCGAGCGATTTTATCCTCAACTACGGCTTTTGGTTTAGCATAGCGTTCGCGGGAAACTCGAATTACTTTTTCGGCGTTGCCGGTGTAATATTCCTCGCCCAGCGGCGGCAAAGTTTTTGCCGAAAACGGCGTTGAAGAAACGCCATCAATCATCAGTTTCATGTAGGTGTCATATTTGGCCAAATTGACTAAATCTTCTTCAATAAAGTAAGGGGCAAATTCTGTGGCTAAAAATTCCGCGTCCGCCGCACCCACTCGAAAACACATTAAAGTTCCAACGTTACCAAAAACGGCCGCTCGAACGATTTCATCGAGTTGTTCAACGTATTGATGGCCGATGATTAAATCCAGGCGGTATTTTCTGGCCTCAGAAAGAATAGCGGCAAAAGATTCAGTGGCAAAGTTTTGAAATTCATCAACGTATAAATAAAAATCTTTTCGGTCGGGTTCAAGCATGTCAATTCGGCTCATGGCGGCCAGCTGAATTTTGGTAATCATCATCGCGCCCAATAAGGCTGAAGAGTCTTCTCCGATTCTGCCTTTGGAAAGGTTCATGATCAAAATTTTTCGGTTGTCCATAATGTAACGCATGTCCAAAGTTGACTTAACTTGGCCAATAACATTACGAATTAAGGCATTAGATAAAAACTGTCCGACTTTATTTTGAATTGGAGCAATGGCTTCAACCTGAAAAGACTGAGGGTATTTTGAATATTCTTCAACCCAAAATGATTTAACCACTGGATCTTGAATTTTTTCAATGACTTTTTGGCGGTAGTTTTTATCAACTAGAATTCTCATGACACCAAGTAAAGTGCTGCCGGGAAAATCAAGTAAAGCTAAAATCGCGTTGCGGAGTAAATATTCCAAACGCGGCCCCCAAGAATCAGCCCAGAGTTTTTTGAAAACGCCGATTAATCCGGAAGCGACCAGATGTTTTTGTTCATAGCTGACTGATTCCATGACATTAAAAGCGACTGGGTATTCCATATCGGCCGGATTGAGATAAACTACATCGTTAATTCGGTCGTTAGGGATAAAATCAAGGATTTTTTCGGCAAAATCACCATGCGGGTCAACCAAGCAAACACCTTCACCGTTGTAAATATCCTGGATAATCATATTTTCCATGGCCGTTGACTTACCCATACCGGTTTTACCAATCAGGTACATGTGTCGCCGGCGGTCATCCTTTTTAATGCCAAATTTTGTTTCTTGGTTGCGAAAATTGGTTTTAGCAAAAAAGACAACACCGTTTGGATTAGGTATTCTCTTTGGCGTTTCTATTGTCGTTTGATTTTCTTCTTCCTCCATAATCTAATTATATTTTGTTTTTGATTTTTAGCCAATTGGCAAATTTTCCGGCGGGCCGGATTTGGGTGACAAATCTTTTTGAACAATGCCGCTTGGGCCGTTGTTAATTGGCAAACTCATTGGTGGTTCTGCTTTTTTGGCCTCAGTCTTTTTAAGTAAAGGAGTTTTAACGGTTAGCATTGGGAAGTGGTACATTGACGCCAATTCTTCGGAATTAAAAATTTTGCCAAAGTTGCCCGGTCCGATAAAATTATCCGGCTCTAGCCAGTGGCCACGCCACTTATAGCGGTAAAATATTTTTCTTTTGCGGATATTTAAACGGTAATTTTTAAACCAAACCAAGCCTGCCGTTAAAGTTTTAGAAAGTGGTTTTAAACCATTCCAATCCAGGGTATTAAATTGCTTGTAAGCGCCATAAATGGCTTTAGTTACCGGTTTATTGAATCTGGCTTTTTCGGCAAAATAAAGAATTCGGATCCGGGTGTGAAAACCGATTTTGCCCACCTTTTTTTCAATTGCGCTGATCGTATCTTTTTCGCCCTGAGTTAAATGCATCATTAAATTGTAAGGCTCGTCTTTTTTGTGGGTTTCAGTTGCCGGTGCGCCGCTACTAAAGATTTCGCTAATTATCATGTTGGGAACGTCAAAAACATAATCAAAAATATTTTTTTTGCTTTCAACCTTGGCACCACTTAATTTTTTGATTAAATTCTCAGACTTGTCGCCCCAATCGTTGTCGGCGGGCGTGACTACTAGTTGCGTCCAAATTTGTTCGCCGGGGCCGATTCGGGTCAAAGCTTCCAAAAAGCCAGCCATTGAGTCTTTATAGCCTTCGGTGTCTTCAAATTCTTCATAAAGTCTGATCGGGTAATACTGGCTTTTGGTTTGAACCAATTCGGTTCCCCAAAGGTCGTATTTTTCGTTAGGAAATCTTAAATCCCAATCTTTGGTGTAATCTTCGATTTCAACAATTTCTGCGTCAGGATATTGAGCGTAGATGATTGCTTCAATTAAATCTCGATATTTAGCGTCAAAATGAATAATAAATTGAATATAACCACCAAGACTGACGATTTCAAAAGAAAAACTATCCGGCACTTCGCCATGCCACCATTTTTCGTAAAAACCTAAAGGCTGATGGGCGCCGGCCAGCTGATTAAAAATATTTTCTACGGCTTTTGGACCTTGTTCGTTTTCTTTTGGGACATCAACTGCCAAAAGCATGTATTTCCGAGTTGCTCGGTAGTTATTTCTAATCCAAAGTTGATAATATAAAATTAAAGCCAGACAAAATAAAAAGACTGGATAAATCCAGCCGATGGTTTTAAAAAACCACCAAATAAGCACAATTGGGTTTTCTGTTGGAACTGCGGATAAATCTAGGGTGATTTCCATATCTTTGTGGTTTTTCTTTTTATTTTTTTGGTGCCGGGGTTAACCGGTTTAATAAATTAAATCATCACCAATAAACCTTAGCTAATTTTAACATTAATTAGCTAAAAAGTTTATTCAGCTACCGTATAAGTGCCGTCGGGTAATTTTTTAATCTTATCTTTGTTGGTTAAGGCAAGGTAAATCGTGCTTTTGCGAACAATTCTTTGATCCAAAACCGCTTTGACAATCTCGTCTTTGGTTAACGGTTTTTTGGCATTTTTTAAAATTTCAACGATAATATCCATCACCGTACCTGGTTGATAGCCCCATTCTTTTAAGGCATAAATGCCGCGACCAACCAAAACGTATCGGTCGTCTAAAATCAATTCATTGTGAATGGTGGCCGGGTAAGCGGTTTTTTTATCAAAGCCCGATTGATTAATTAAATCAGTAATTTCGGTAAAATGCAACGGTTTGCCGGTTTTTCTCAGAATTAAATAAATTTTATCGCTCATTCTTTTTGGCGACACGGTATTCCAGTCGGCCAATCCCCATTCACCTAAAATATTTTGATCAATTTTTCGGCTGATTTTCAGGTAAGAATGAATGACTTTTTGAATTTCATCTTCAATTTTATCTTCATCGGCGCCCATTTTCAAAGCGGCAATTTGTGATTTATTGCCTTGATAAAATTCCCTACTCTGCAGTTGACTTAACAAGTCTTCCAGTTTGAGTAGCTGTTTTTCTTGATCAATAATCAAAGCTAACTCCGAAATTGTTTGGGAGATAACGTCAGTTGAGACGACCGGCAGTTTCCAACCATTTAAAAAATCCGGATGGGATTTGATTTGATCCACTTTATCATCAAGTAAATTATTCAAAATAAAACGAGAAGCTTGTTTTTGCTGTTCATCCTGGCCTGATTCAGGGTAGCTGATTTCGTCCAGTAAAAACTTTTCTTCCATAATACCGCCGTAATTTTCCAATAAATGCAAAATATGTTGTTCGGCCGCTTCAATTTGAGATCTAAATGTTTTCAAATCCTTGATTTTTTTGATAGTGGCAGTCTCAATTTGTCGGATTCTTTCCCGAGTAATATCATAATATTTACCGATTTGTTCCAAAGTTTCTTTATTTTTACCCAATAAACCAAAGCGGCGGCTTAAAATGTCGCTTTCTTTATTGGAAATATTTTTAAGCAAACCAGAGACCAGCTCGTTGGGATTAAACTGAGCGGCTTGACGGATTTCTTGACTTTCCATGATTTTGTCTAAAATTGAGTTTTGGCTATTCATATAATTATTGGCTAAAATTAGCTAAAAATTTAGAAGTTACTGATTCTTCTATTTAAATTATCTTTAGTATATCATAAAAATAGTTAAGCGTCAAGTCTTGACGGTACTTCCCTATTTGTATTTTAATTTAATAATAAAAAAACAGCTTAAGTATTTTTAAGCTATTTTTTCTTTCTAAATTATTTGAGACGTTTGAATTTTGATTTTTCCCAGACAACCAATAACGGACTGGCCAAAAAAATTGATGAGTAGGTGCCGATAATAACACCAAAGATTAAAGCCAAAACAAAATCTCTGATTGTAGCACCGCCAAACAGGAATAAAGTCAATAAAGCCAATAAAACGGTAAATGAAGTGTTGATTGAGCGAACAATCACCTCATTGATGCTGGTATCGATAATATCTTCAAAATCATCGCCGGCATGTCTGATTAAATTTTCTCGGATGCGGTCAAAAACGACAATAGTATCATTATTGGAATAACCAAAGATGGTAAGCAAAGCGGCAATAAACGGCGCATTAACTTCAATGCCGTAAAATTTTCCTAAAATTGCAAACAGGCCAACAGTGATGATGATGTCATGAATCAAGGCGACGACTGCGATGACACCATATTTCCAAGATTCAATCGGCTTAGAGACGCGGCGGAAGGCCCAAGCGATATAAACGATAATAGCAACCGAAACAATAATGATTGCCCAAATGGTTTTTTTCTTCAGTTCTTGACCAATATTTGGACCAATCGAATTAAAGCGTTTTTCTTCAATTACTTTATTATCGGGTTGGTCGGCCACTTGGTATTTTTCCTGGATCGTTTTGAGAATCTGTTGGTGGGTGGCTTCGTCAACGGTTTTGAAGCGAATAATTGCGCCAGTATCGCCTACCGGCTGAACTACGGCATTATTTATATCCAGCGAGCTGAAAGTTTCACTGATTTGAGCAATAGTTGGTCGAGCAACTGTGAAATTCAATTCCAAAAGACTGCCGCCGGTAAAATCAATGCCGAGTTTCAAGCCAAACATGGCAAAAGCGGCAATGCTGGCAAGCATTAAAACGGATGAAATGGTAAACCAGATTTTTCGATTTTTTATTATGGAAATCATAATTATTTAGTAGTTATGTTTTTTTTGGAAACACCGAAAAGCCAAAGGTGATTGAATATTTTGAATTTGACAATTTCCAATAAAATTACGCGAGTGACAAAAACGGCAGAAAAAAGACTCATCAAAGTACCAACCGCCAAAGTGATAGCGAAACCTTTAACCAAGCTGGTGGTAAAGCCCATCAAAATCACACAAGAAATTAAAGTGGAAACGTGGCCGTCAAAAATTGATGACCAAGCGCGCTTAAAACCTTCATTTAAAGCCATGGTTAAGGTTTTACCTTTTTTAATTTCTTCTTTGAATCTTTCAAAAATCAAAACGTTAGCATCAACTGCCATGCCTAAGGATAAAATGAAACCGGCAATGCCTGGCAAAGTTAAAGTTACGTTTAGTATTTTGAATATGGCTAAAACCACCAGGGCGTAAAATAATAAAGCAATTGAAGCGGTAACCCCGGGTAAACGGTAATAACCGATCATAAACAAGCAAATGATGATAAAGCTGATAATGCCGGTTTGTAAGCTTTTTTGAACTGATTCGTTGCCTAAAGAAGCACCAATTGTTTGTTGAGAAATCAAAGTGATTGGTACGGGCAAAGCGCCGGCATTAAGTCTTTGGGCCAATATTTTACTTTCTTGAATTGTGAATTTACCGTTAATTACAGCTTTGCCATCCATAATCGCTTCCTGAACCGTTGGCGTGGAGATTGCCGTGCCGTCTAAAAAGATAGCCACCGGTTTGCCGACGTTACGTTTGGTAATGGCGCCAAACAATTCCGTGCCTTCGTCGTTAAATTCAAGGCTGACCTGTGGCGCTTTGGTATTGGGATCAAATTCGACCAGAGCTTTTTTTAATTGCTGGCCGGTTAAACCGGTATAAAGCCATTCTTCGGCTGGTGCGCCAAAATCGGTTTCGCTTTTGGTTTTAATTAGAATATGGCTACAGCGAACTTGATATTTATCCCCCTCGGTTTTTTCCTGATCTTTTTTAATGATATGATAGCCATAACCGGTTTTAACTAATTCTTTAGTAATTTCACCCACTTTTAATTTATCAAAACAGGCAGTTTCAAATTCCGGAACATAAGTGCCGCGACCGGCAAAGCCTAAATCGCCGCCATTGTCTTTTGAGCCGGGATCTTCACTGTATTGCTTGGCCAGGGCGGCAAAATCGGCTTTGGGCTTTAAGGCTTTGGCCAAAACTTCGTTGGCAGTGGTTTTAGCTTTTAAATTAGTGTCTTCAAGCTCCTTTTTTTGAGCGTCGGTTAATTGAACCTGAGGATTGGGATTTGGTTCTTTGAACTCCAAAAGCGGAGTTTCGCCAATCATATTAATGGCTTGGTTAACATCAGAAACACCGGCTAATTCGGCGATAATGCGCCAGCCTTCGGTGCTTTTGGTAGTTTGGATAACCGGTTCAGCGACGCCAAAAGAATTAACTCGTCGTTCAATTACATCACGGACGCCTTCAATGGCACTGGTTTGATCAGCGGCTGGGATTTTTGAGATATCAGCCGAATAAAGCAGATGGGTTCCGCCTTGCAAGTCAAGACCAAGCCTAAAAGGTTGATTCATGATTTTTGGCACTGGTAGACCGCTTTTTTCAATCGCTTGCGGAAAAACCAAAATAACTGATGATACAGTTAATAAAAAAATGCCAAGTAAAGCAATTTTTATCTTATTTTGTTCAGACATATTAAATTTCAATAAAATTAGTTTAGCAAAACTAGATTTTTTACGCAAGGGTTAATTTTTCCACCGTTTGGTCTCCTTTTACTATCTGGTCAAATTATACTAAAATGATTTCAGTTGCTTTGGCAATTCAATTTTTATGAAAAAAACCCTATTAATCTCTTTCTTTACTCTAGGCGTAACTTCGGCCATAGCCCAATTGGCTGTCATTAGCGAAATTATGGCCATATTTTTTGGCAACGAATTTTTAGTCTCAATCGTTATCGGTTTTTGGTTGATAGCTATTGGTTTGGGTAGTACTGTTTTTGCCAAGTTTTTTTCCCGGCTTAATCCCGGTAAAATTTTAATATTTTGCCATTCAATTTCTGGTTTAATTTTTTTGGGCCAAATAATTATTTTGCGGGCGACAAAAATATTTTTATCTTTTAACCAAGCTTCAGACTTGATTTTAGTTTGCGGTTATTTATTTTTAACCACCCTGCCTCTTTGTTTGCTGTTTGGCCTTTGGTTTAATGCCTTAACCCGGTTTGCCCTTGTTAACCGGGAAAAAGAACCAACCGGTTTTAAAAAAATATTGCTTTGGTTTAAAAAATTATTTTTTTCCGAAAAAAAAGTCAATACCATCAGCTTGGTTAATCAAGGGTACTTTTACGAGGCTCTGGGATTAACTTTTGGTTCGTTGATTTATTTTTTGGTTTTATTTTATTTGGATTCGGTTTCAGTGGCTTTTATTTTAGTGATTGTCAATTTTTTAGTTGTCATTATTTTAAGTGACAGCCAAAAAATAAAAATAGTTTTTGGCTCAATTGTCATTTTAGCTTTAGTTTTTGGCTCAATTATATCATTTTTGAATTCCTTAAATTACACTACAATTCGCTGGCTTTTTCCAAAATTGGAAGTTGTAAAAATTCAAAAAACGCCAAACGGTTTACTCACGGTTGTGAAAAACCAAAACCAGTTTGATTTTTATCAAAACAGCTATCAGCTAGATTCAATTGACGGCGGGCAGTCTTTAAAAGCGCTTGATTTTGCTTTATTGTATCATCAAAAACCAAAAAATATTTTAATCATCGGCGGTGGGGCTGACGGTTCTTTGACCGAAGTTTTAAAATATCCAGTTGATTCGGTTTATTACCTTGAGCCAAATCCAAAATTAATTAATTTAATTAAGACATATTCGACAAAAGATGAAGCGATTGATTTGGTCGACCCAAGATTAAATATTATTTATGACAGCCCCAAGCATTTTATTAAAACCACGCCGGAAAGTTTTGACCTGGCTTTTATCAGTTTACCGCTGCCGGCTACGGTTTGGCTTAATAATTATTATACGGATGAATTTTTTAATGAGATTAAATCCAAGTTAAAACCTCAGGCGGTTTTGGGAGTTTACGCTTTTAATTTGCCCAATTATCATCAGCCGGAAATTGAAAATCTGGTGGTTTCGATTGATCGAACTTTGAACCAA
>JBAYJS010000032.1:0-11842 GCA_041664985.1 Candidatus Buchananbacteria bacterium
AATCCGGCAGTGGGTAATAAAGCCGCCGAGGACAGTCAAAGTGAAATTCGCGACTTATTAAAAGGTTCGGATATGGTTTTTATTACTTGCGGTTTGGGTGGTGGCACCGGTACGGGTGCGGCGCCAGTGATTGCCAATATGGCCAAAGAAGCGGGTGCTTTAACCGTTGCGGTTGTCACCAAACCTTTTGCTTTTGAAGGCATCCAGCGGCGTGATGTGGCCGAAAGGGGATTTAACAGCTTGCGCGATAAAGTTGACGCTATTGTCACTATTCCCAATGATCGTTTATTACAAATTATTGATAAAAAAACACCATTACTTGAAGCCTTTAAAATTTGTGATGAGATTTTAAAACAAGGCGTGCAGGGAATTGCCCAGATTATTACTGTACCGGGTTTGATTAACGTTGATTTCGCTGATGTTAAAACCATTATGCAAGAAACCGGTTCAGCTTTAATGGGTATTGGTCAAGGCAGTGGTGAAAATCGCGCCGCTCAAGCGGCTAAATCAGCAATTTCTAGCCCCTTACTTGAGCTATCCATTGACGGTGCTAAGGGCATTTTGTTTACGATTATTGGCGGTTCTGATTTATCCATGTATGAAGTTAACGAAGCCGCTAAAATCATCACTCAGTCAGCCGATCCTAATGCTAAAATCATTTTTGGCGCGGTAATTGATGAGAGCTTAAAGGATGAAGTCAAAATCACTGTTATTGCCACCGGTTTTAGTGGACGGGAAAGCCGAAGTAATGCTAATATTAATGTTGCCGAAAGCACCTTGCCCAAAGAGCCGGCCTATACTCCCAGTGAGTTTATTGAAAACAAAAACCGTCAGGCCGAAGAAGAAATCAGCCGAGTACCGAAAAAAATTGTAAAAAAAATATTTGCCAAAGAAGACGTCAAAACTCCCGAGGAAGAAGAACTGGAAATTCCAGCTTTTATCCGGAAGAAAATGAAATAATTTTTGGAATAAAAAAGCAAAAATAAAATAAATTTTCAGAAAAGAAAAATAAAAGAGTGGTTGGTTAAAATTTTAATAAGGCACACATTGTCTTATTTTTTGTTCACTCAATTTAATTATTCAATAATTTAAATATATGATTTTTGGCGTTGGTGAACCAAAACTGAAATTAACGAAAAATGCTCTAAAGGTTTTAGAAAGCCGCTATTTGCAAAAAGATGAATCCGGCAAAGTGGTAGAAAAACCAATGGAAATGTTTAAACGGGTATCTAGCTTCATTGTTAGAGCCGAAGACAAATATAATTTGCCCAAAGAAAAAAAGGAAGAGTTGGAGCGAGCCTTTTTGGAAATTATGGTTAATTTGGACTTTTTGCCCAATAGTCCAACGTTTTCCGGCGCCGGCACCGAATTAGGCCAGCTTTCGGCTTGTTTTGTGTTACCGGTTGGCGATTCCATGGAAGATATTTTTGAAGCAATCAAGCAAACCGCTTTAATCCATAAGTCCGGGGGTGGCACGGGCTTTTCCTTTTCGCGCTTGCGACCGGCCAAAGACGTGGTTAAAACCACCAACGGTTTGGCTTCCGGCCCGATTTCTTTCATGAAAGTTTTTGATGCGGCCACCGACACCATTAAACAAGGTGGTACTCGTCGCGGAGCCAATATGGGAATTCTGCGGGTTGATCATCCGGATATTTTGGAATTTATTACCGCCAAAGAAGACAGCGAAAAATTGAACAATTTTAATCTTTCCGTGGCCATTACCGATAAGTTCATGGAAGCTTTGGACCAGGATGAAGAATATGATTTATTTAATCCCCACGACGGCAAAGTGGCTTTTCGGCTCAAAGCCAAAGAAGTTTGGGATAAAATTGTTGATCATGCCTGGAAAAACGGCGATCCGGGAGTGGTTTTTATTGATGCGATTAATAAATTTAATCCTACGCCGCATATTGGTAAAATTGAGAGTACCAATCCTTGCGGGGAGCAGCCACTTTTACCATTTGAATCATGCAATTTAGGTTCAATTAATTTAGCCAATTTTGTTTTGGAAGGAAAAGTTGATTATGAGCGACTAGGTGAATTGGTCAAAGTGGCCACTCGATTTTTAGATGACGTGATTGATATGAACCGTTACCCGATTAAAGAGATTGGTGAAATGACTCGCAGTAATCGTAAAATCGGTTTAGGGGTGATGGGCTGGGCCGATATGCTAATTCAACTCGGTATTCCTTACAATAGTCAAAAAGCGATTGATTTGGCCGAAAACGTGATGAAATTCATCAAACAGACATCCGATATGGCTTCGGTGGCTTTGGCTAAAGAAAAGGGCGTTTTTCCCAATTTTGAAGGCAGTATTTATGACACTTCAGAAAGTGAAGGTATTCGCAACGCCACCAGAACCACAATTGCGCCAACCGGCACTTTAAGCATTATTGCGGCGTGCTCTTCGGGTGTTGAACCGTTGTTTGCCCTGGCCTATGTTCGTAAGTCTCATATTGGTAAAAAAGGCGATGAGTGGGTTGAATTAATTGAAGTCAATCCTTATTTTGAGCAGGTAGCCAAAGAGCGCGGATTTTATTCCAAAGAATTGATGGAAAAAATTTCCGAAGTCGGCTCGGTTAAAAATTTAAATGAAGTACCAGAAGATATTAAAAAAGTTTTTGTCACTTCTCATGATATTAGTCCGGAATGGCATATTAGAATGCAAGCGGCTTTTCAAAAATATGTTGACAATGCTGTTTCCAAAACCATTAATTTTCCTCACAGCGCTACTAAAGAAGAAGTGGCCAAAGCTTATTTGCTTTCCTATGAAACCGGTTGTAAAGGTATCACTATTTATCGTGATGGCAGCCGCGATGTTCAGGTTTTAACTACCGGCAAATCGCATCAGCCAAAAGAACAAGAGACTCCGGTGGTCACTCAGCCTTTTTACAAAAAAGAACGGCCGGCAGCCATGCGGGGAACGACTTATAAAATTACCACTTCTTACGGTGATTTATTTACGACAATTAACGATGACGAGCAGGGTCGGCCATTTGAAGTTTTTGCCACCATTGGCAAAGCCGGCGGATTTTTCTCGGCTAAATCCGAAGCCATTTGTCGGTTGCTTTCTTTAGCGTTGCGGGCAGGAATTCCGCCCGAAGAGGTAATTAAACAAATCAAAGGTATTCGCGGGCCGATGCCGTCTTGGACCGAAGGGGGAATGGTTTTGTCTTTGCCTGATGCCATTGCTCAAATTTTAGAGCGCCACGTTACTCAAAATCAGCCAAAATTGGGATTAGAATTTCACTCGGCTGACCAGGTGACCAAAGAAGCCATGGCCAAACCAGTTGCCGCCCCAGCCACTCCAAAATCCAATGGCAATGGTTTGAATATTAAGCGCGATATCGCTGATTTTGGAACAGCCCCGGAATGCCCGGAATGTGGTAATATTTTGGAGATTTCTGAAGGTTGTTTAAAGTGCCGATCCTGTGGTTTTTCAAAATGCGGATAAATGGTCTGGATTTAAAAATATTGGATATAAAATAAATTGAGTACTGATTTACAGGTTTTTTAGAAAAATAGAAAATTTCTAATTTCCAAACAAATTATAAATTCTAAATCTCAAATTACAAACTTCTAAAATAAGCGTTTGAGATTTAAAACATTGTGAATTGGGATTTGTTTAGAAATTAGGATTTAGGATTTCTGATTTAGAAATAGTCAATTATTATTTTGTTGGTCTTTTGTTAAGCTAGGAAAAATGGTATAATGTAAATAACCTAAATTGCTCTGTGAATAACTAGGCAGTTTAAGTTAAAGTTTAACTAACAAACGCAAAAGCAGGTCCCTCTAGGCGGGGATTTGCTTTTTATATAATAAAAAAAGCCGCAGACACAAAGTGGTGCGGTTTGGCTCAAAGGTCGTCTACCCGTTCGTGGGCAGGAAATAATGCCTGGCGGCTAATGACAGAGTACACTAGCCAAACCAAGCCACAAGCGGCAACGTAGGGAACCCACGTTGACCAAGGGGCTGGAATTTCTGCGGCTTTGGCGCCGATTTGGATGACAAAACCCAAAGCTCCGGCACCAACCAGCATTAATAGAAACGCTGCCGCGGCGGCGGGTAGATTAAACTCCCTGTCTTCACTGTGCATTCTTGCAATCCCTCCGTTTGGGGTTAACTTCGCCTCTTTAATTTCTTGATACACCCAAAAGCCATTTTTGTCAATTTGGTTTTAACGATTTTTTGCCTGCCTGCCTTTAGCGGGGTATAATAAGATTATGGCCAAACCAAATAACATTTTAGTCAGCGCTTGTCTTTTAGGGGTTAATTGCGATTATAAAGGCGGCAATCGGCAAAACCAAAAAGTTTTGGATTTTATCAAGGACAAAAATTTTATTCCGGTTTGCCCGGAAATTTACGGCGGTTTTGCCACCCCGCGGCCGGATGCGGAAATTATCGGCGGTGATGGTGAAAAAGTTTTGTCCGGTCAAACCAAGGTTGTCGAACCAGACGGTAATGACGTTTCCGCTAAATTTATTGCTGGTGCCAAAGAAGTTTTAAAACTGGCTCAGCTTGGTAAAGTTGAATTGGCAATTTTAAAAGAAAAAAGTCCGTCTTGTGGTTCAAACAGAACTTATGATGGTACTTTTTCTAAAAGTTTGGTTGATAGCAATGGCGTTTTAACTGCCTTGCTTTTGCAAAATGGGATAAAAGTAATAACCGAAGATGATTTATGAAAAATAATTTAGGCAAAATTCACGTCTACACCGGTAACGGCAAGGGTAAAACCACAGCGGCTTTAGGTTTGGCGCTGCGGGCAGTTGGCGCCGGCTATAAAGTTTATATTGTTCAGTTTCTAAAAGGCCAGGATTATAGCGAGCTAAAAAGTTTAAAGCCGATAAAAGCCATTACCGTTAAACGTTTTGGACAAAAAACTTTTATTCATGAAATTGGGACTAATCCGGATAAACTTGCCGCCAGACAAGCTTTGGACTGGTCAAAGGTAGTGCTTAAAAGTAAAAAATTTAATGTGGTGATTTTAGACGAAATATTTTTAGCCAGTTTTTTTAAACTGATTAAAGCCTCAGATATTGCCGGTTTAATCAAAACCAAGCCAAAAGGGGTTGAACTGGTTTTAACCGGCCGCAAAGCACCCAAGGAAATTATTAAATTAGCTGATTATGTGACAGAAATGAAGGAAATTAAGCATCCTTATCGACAAGGTTTGATGGCCAGAAATGGGATTGAAAATTAAACTCTAAGCACTAAACCCTAAACTCTAAATAAATTACAAGCCCTAAATCACAATAGCTTAAACATTTGGGATTTAGGATTTATGATTTCGTATTTGTTTAGTATTTAGATAGTGGAATTTATGATTTTTAGGCTTATCCACAGAAAAGTTTGACAGTCTTTCGGCGTCGTTTTAAAATGGTATTACTTTGACAAGAAGCTTTAATTTTACGAAGTGAGGTGCAAACCCTCCACTGATCCGCAACTGTGATTTTCGGGGCAACCCGAAATAAGTCAGGTCGCTAAAATGAAAGCTTAATTAATTCACTAAACTCTTCGAGATTAAGAGTCGGTGACTATCCATTTTAAAATGGATGATTAACCGCTCCCTCGAAAAGGGAGATTTTTGTTTATGAAAAACAAAATCAAAACTTTTCTGTCGGTTGCCGCTTTTCTGGCAATTTTATTCCAGCCGGTTTTGGCTTTCGCCGACATCAGTTCAGATTCAATCACTTATTTAAAAGCTGCCGGCCAAACGCCCTGGGTGACTATGGCTTTGGTTTCGGCTTTGGCCAACAACATTGCCAGCGATCATTTGACTTCTTGTGCTAATGATCCTTTAGCTTACGCCAAAGCCATTTTGGCAATTACCGCTTTAGGTAATAATCCATCGACTTTTGGCAATGTTGATTATGTCAGTTATCTCAAAAGTTATTATAGTAACAGTCAAATTGGTCAGCCGGAAATGTTAATGGATGACAGTTTTGGTATTTTGGCTTTACGGGCGGCTGGTTTGGTTTCAAGCAGTACTGAAATTGCCGAAACTAAAAGTTATTTATTAGCTAAACAAAATACCGATGGCGGCTGGGGCTATAATGTCGGCGTTGCCAGTGATACTAATAGCACAGCCATTATTACTATTTCTTTAATTGAAGCCGGCGTCAGTTCGGATAACGCCGCTATCAGTAAAGCCTTGGCTTATTTAGCGGCCACTCAAAACAATGATGGCGGTTGGGGCTGGGCCGAAGGTAACGAATCAGATGCTGATTCAACCAGTTGGGTGGTTTGGGCGATTCGTAAAGTCGGTCAAAGCCCGGCTTTGTGGCAAAAAGGTTCAACCAATCCAATTGCCTTTATCGAATCATTAAAAAACAGTGATGGCTCTTTTGGCCGAACCTTAGGCAATAAAACGGCTAATTTAATGGCCACCCAAGATGCCGTTATTGCTTTGTCGGAAAAAACTTTGCCTTTGGGTTACTTTCAGTCATCAAATCAGCCCGGTACTCCGGCAGAAACCGGCAAATATTTGTTTCGGATTGAAGGTTCCCAGGGTCCGATTTGCAGTAAAAAGTTAGACGGTATCACTGCTTACGATTTGCTGGTTGCCGGCCAAGCGGCTTGCAATTATACCTTTGTCGGTAATCGAACCTGGGGTACGTTTTTTCTAGATTCGATCAATGGCATTAATAATGAATTTCCGGCCTATTGGATGTATTTGATTGATAATATCTCAACCAGTGACGGTTTAGAACAATATCAGCTTAAAGATGGTGACAATGTTTTAATTTATTTTGATTCAGATACCAATTCTCCGGCTTATCCGGATTATGATCGGCCGTTAAGAATTGTTACCAGCAAAGATAGCCCAGAGCCGGAGGAGACGGTTACTTTAACAGTTGAGTATTTTAATCAAACTTGGCAACCAGCGGCCGGGGCGAGAGTTTTTGGTGCCGACCAAGATTATCTTACCGATAATAACGGTCAAGTCAGCTTAGCTTTGCCGGACGGCTATTACACTTTGTATGCTGAGAAAGCCAATTATATCCGTAGCAATCAGCAGGTGATTGCCGTTGGTAATGGCGTGTCCCAAGGTGTCAGTTTGAAAGCTGATATTGACCAAGGCGGACGTGGCCGGTTGGCAGGGGAATCAATTATTTTTGAAGTCACGCCCGGTCAGCTTGATTTTGGTAAAATTCAGCCCGGTAAAACCAGTACTCAAAATGTGTCTTTAAATAATTCCGGTACGGTTAATTTGCAAATCAGTGCTTCGGTCAGCGGCGATTCGGTTTTTATCAATAATTTGCAAGTTGACGGTAAAGCTTGGGGTAATTTCAGTACCGATTTGGTTACTTTAGAAACCAAGTCTGAAAGTGTTAGTCTGACCATTCCCACCAGCTATGTTGGTTTAGGTATCAAAACCGGCGAATTAATATTTTGGGCCCAGGCGCAATAAGTTATGCTAAAAATCAGAAACTACAAATGGTTTAGTTTGGTGCTGTTTTTTCTGCTCTGGACCAATTCAGCCTTGGCGATCGGGGTTGGTGTCAAACCTAAAGAAATAAACTTGCAGGCAATTGTCGGTCGGGAAGTGATCAGTGAATTTTTAGTGGTTAATGTTTCTAAAGAGCCGGCTTATTATCAAATCTACGCCGATGGCTTGGAAAAAGAAATAAAACTTGAGCCAACTGATTTTCGGCTTGAACCGGATGGCAGCCAGATTGTAAAAGTTAAAGTTAATTTGAAAATGCCCGGCCGATTTAATACCAATATTTCAGTTGTTGCTCGCCCGCTGGCTGGTACGGGATTAGCTGCGGCCTCGGGCGTTAAAATTCCTATTACTATTGTTGTTTCAGTTTGGCTTTGGTGGGTTGGCCTAATTGCTGCCTTGTTGGTTGCTTGTCTGGGGCTTGGTTTTGGAGTAAAATTATTAATAGCCAAACGAAATAATCGTCTAAAAACTAAAGTTTAAACCCATGAAACTTCTTGCCAAAATCATAATTATTGCTGCGATTTTTTGTGCCGGATTTTACGCCGGTCAAAATTCATCTTTTAATCCGGCCAGCGTTTTGTCAAATAACAAATTAATTGAATCCGGTCAGGAAATAAAAGTCAGTTTGATGCTTGATTTTGGTGATGGTAAAATCCAAACTTTTAGCGATGTTGTGTTACCAGACCAGGCCAATGTTTTTGACTTGCTAACCAAGGTAACAACTGAAAAAAGTTTGGAATTTAAAACCAAAGATTATGGCAGCGAGCTTGGCGTTTTGGTTGAATCAATCAATAATATTGCCAATAGCGATAAAACCAACCGTTTTTGGCATTATTGGGTTAATAACGAATATGCCGAGGTTGGTGCCAGTAAATATGGGCTTAAAACCGGCGACATTGTTGAATGGAAGTATGTTCAAAATCAATTTAATTTGATCAAAAATTAATTCATTAATAATTAAATAATCTATGTTTAACGGAATGGACAAAAAAACTAAATTGATCGCGGCTGTTATTTTGGTTGCTTTGGGTGTTGTTTGTCGGCTTTTACCTCACGTTGGTAATTTTGCGCCAATTGCTGCCATTGCTTTGTTTTGTGGCACTTATCTTGGTGTTCGCTATGCTTTGGCAGTGCCTGCTGTTGCCATGATAATCGGTGATTTTTTCATTGGTTTTTATTCCTGGCCGCTAATGGTTGCCGTTTACGGCAGTTATTTGCTAATCGGTCTGCTTGGTTATTCATTGAAGAAGAATAAAACCCTCGAAACAGTTTTTGCTTGTAGCATTTTGGCTTCGGTTTCGTTTTTCTTTTTTACCAATTTAGCTGTTTGGCAATTTTCGCCCTGGTATGAAAAAACTTTAACCGGCTTGATTCATTGTTTTGTGATGGCTTTGCCATTTTTCCGCGCTACGATTTTGAGTGACCTATTTTACGTTGGCGTTTTATTTGGTGCTTATGAAATCGTTACCTTAGCCGTTACTAGCCAAAAAGTAGCAGTAAAAGTTTCAATTAAAGACTGAATCTTTAGGATTAAAAAAGACTTTAGCTGAGTCTTTTTTAATTTGGCCAAAAATACCTAAATATTGTATAATGTTAAAGTATGCAAACGGAAAACGATCAAGATTTAGGCCAAAAAATTGCTGCTTTGGAAAAGCTTTTGCAGCAAAATTTAGAAGTTTCTTTGGAAATTCAAAAAACCGTTAAAGCTTTAAAAAATTGGATTATTTGGCAACGAGCCTGGCTGGTGGTGAAAATTTTAGTAATTGTTGTGCCCACAGTTTTAGGCATAATTTATTTGCCAGGATTATTAAAACAATCGCTTGGCAATTATCAGCAGCTCTTAAACTCTTCTTTGCCTAATTCGGCTTTAATTGATCAGTTAAACCAGATTAAAAAATAAAATGGCAATCAAGTTTAAAGAGCAAGTTTTTTTAAAAGTTAAGCTGGTGCCGCCCGGTCAAGTGACAACTTACAGTTTTTTGGCCAAAGCTTTGGGTAAAAATAAAGCTTATCGCGCCGTTGGTAATACTTTGAATAAAAATCAGTTTTTGGTTAAAATCCCTTGTCATCGGGTGGTAAAATCAAACGGTCAAGTCGGTGGATATGCCAAAGGCCAAAAAAAGAAAATTGAAATTTTAAAAAAGGAAGGTCTTAAAATCAAAAATGGCAGAATTGAAAAGTTAAAAGATTATTTATATAAATTTTAAAATATTTAATATGACCAAAAGAACAATCATCATTTTTTCAATTTTTGTTTCAGTGGCCATGGTTGGCAGCGCTTTTATTTTTTTGTACCGGCAAAAAACTGATATTTTAATTGACCGCTACGAAAAGAAGCTGGTAATTTGTGGTAATATTTTGGAAGAAAAGGAGTGTTTTAATAATGATTTTTGTGAGGGGATTTATCAGCCGGCCTGTGAAAATTGTCCCGAATTAAAATTCAAAAGCTGCCAAAAAGTTTCTGACGGAATGGTTAAAATGATTAACGAACAAAAAGCGGTTTGTCAAAAAACTGCCGGTAAATGGTATCGCAATCGACTCGGTAATTTTTGTCTTTGCGATCAAAACAGCGCCGGCCGAACTTTTGATAAAAATTTAGGCTGTATTAATAAATAATTATGAAAGAAACCATTGAAAAATTAAGTGAGCTGAAAAAAAAGGTAGCAGCCACCCGGAGGTTACTTTGACCTGGCGGGTCTAAAACAGCAAATAAAAAAATTAGAGCAAGAAATCAACCAGCCCAATTTTTGGCAAGATCAAAATCGGGCCAAAACGGTCAGCCAAAAATCGGAAAATTTAAAATCAGTGGTTTTTGCCTGGGAAGAAATTACCAAAAAAATTGATGACAGTTTGGATTTAGCCAAAGAAGCGGAAAAGGAAAGTGATGTTTCTTTACAAAAAGAATTAAGCAAAGAAACCGCTGAGCTGGCAGCCAATTTTGAAAAATTAGAATTTTTAGTTTTGTTTTCCGGCAAATACGACAGTCATGACACGATTTTATCGATTCACGCAGGCACTGGCGGCACGGAAGCCCAGGATTGGGCTGAAATGCTTTTAAGGATGTATCTGCGTTTTTGTGAGGCTAAAGGTTTTATTGCCAAAATTATTGATCAAACCCGCGGCCAAGAAGCGGGGATTAAAAGTGTAACGGTTGAAATTTCTGGTTCATATGCTTATGGTAATTTAAAATCTGAGGCTGGCGTTCACCGGCTAGTCAGAATTTCGCCTTTTGATGCTGAAAAAATGCGCCATACTTCTTTTGCCCTAGTTGAAGTGATGCCGGTTTTAGATGACACCGAGGAAGTTGGGATTAAGCCGGAAGATTTAAAAATTGATGTTTTCCGCTCCGGTGGTCATGGGGGCCAAAGCGTTAATACCACTGATTCAGCGGTTCGCATCACTCATCTACCAAGTGGCATTGTGGTTAAATCCCAAAGCGAAAGATCTCAACTGCAAAATAAAAAAATTGCCATGAAGTTTTTACAAGCTAAATTGGCAAAGCTTGCTGAAGCGGCCAAAGGTAAGGAGCTGGCAGAAATCAGGGGAGAAGTGCTTTCGGCTGAATGGGGCAATCAAATCCGGTCTTATGTTTTGCAGCCTTATAAGCTGGTTAAGGACCATCGGACTGATTTTGAGACAACCGATCCGGATTCGGTTTTAAACGGTGAACTTGACAGTTTTGTTGAAAGTTATTTAAGATATATTAATCAGCAAGATAAGTTTTAGGCAAGATAAGAGACTTATCTTGCCTATCTCGCTTGTCTTGCTTAAAACTTATAATATGCGCATACTCGTTACTGGTGGTGCGGGTTTTATTGGTTCGCATCTCTGTAAATTTTTACTAGATAAAGGAAACCAGATTATTTGTCTGGATAATTTTTTTACTGGCCAAAAAAGAAATATTGAGCCATTTTTAGGTAATCCCAATTTTGAATTTTTAGAGCACGACGTGACTAAGCCCTTTACCGTTAAAGTTGACCAGATTTATAATTTGGCATGCCCGGCTTCACCGGTTCATTATCAAAAAACTCCCGTGGAAACGGTAAAAACCAATGTTTTGGGAGCGATAAATTGTTTGGAGCTCTCAAAAAGTTTAGGCGGTATTAAAGTTTTGCAAGCCTCGACTTCGGAAGTTTACGGCGATCCGGACGTTCATCCGCAACCGGAAAGCTATCACGGCAACGTTAATCCGATCGGTCCAAGGGCATGTTACGACGAAGGCAAACGCTGCGCGGAAACTTTGTTTTTTGATTATCATCGCCAAGATAAAATTCCAATCAAGGTTGTCAGAATTTTTAATACCTATGGTCCGAATATGTCTTGGGACGATGGGCGCGTGGTTTCAAATTTCATTATTCAAGCTCTAAAGGGTGAGGATATTACAATTTATGGCGA
>JBAYJS010000033.1:0-11645 GCA_041664985.1 Candidatus Buchananbacteria bacterium
ACGGCGTTTAGCTTCTTTGTCGCCGCGCTCGGATTTTTTGGCCAGCATGATTTCCTCATCTGGTTTTAAAAGCGGCACTTTGCCGATTTCTCGCAAATACATTTGAATTGAATCAGCCGAAATATCGGAAATATCTATTTTCTTTTTGCCGCTTGAGCTGACGCCTAATTTTTCTAAAATTTCATTTCTTTTTTCTTTGGTTTCTAAAATTCCTTGTTCCGAATCAATCACAGACAATCCAAGCTGATCAAGTTTGAATAAAAATTTTTCATACTCATCCAAATATTCTTCAACTTCCGGAAAAGTATGCAAAACTTCGGTTTCGGTAATAAACCCGCGAGTTCTTCCTTTATTAACCAAATGATCAACTAATTCTGGATTAAAATAAACTTTAGGTTTGATTTCAACCTTCTTTTTTTTAGACTTTAAAGCCGGCTTTTTTTTGGCGGTTTTGGCCTTGGGTTTTTTGCTGATTTTTTTCACGACTTTTTTTTGAGTCTTTTTCTGGCTAGAAACCTTTTTCTTTTTAGCCATAATTTTAATCCAAAGTATTAAGTTTAATTACTATCTCGTTAAATTCTTCGACCAATTTTTTGACCTCATCTTTTTGGCCTGATTTTTCCGCGTCATTAATTTTTCTCTCAATTTCTTTAAGCAACAAATTTAAGTAATTTCTTTTGGTAAAAGCAATGGTTTTGACCATTTCCGATCGAATAGCGTCTAAGTCAAAATTAAAAAAATCCCTCTCACCAAGAAGAATTAATCGATCGGCTAAAATACCCAAACCAGCGGCTTTGATTTTATTATGAAAGTCTTGATAAACAAACCGGTTGCTATCATTATTAATGCTTTCAGTATAATAAATAATTAAGTTTTTGTAAAGGCTATTTAAATCCGTGTCAGTAATAACCTCGGGCGCCAAATTATCAATCAAATCCGACAAGTTTTCCGGATATTTTAAAGCAATTGCCAGAATTTGTTCATAAAGCATGACATTGCGATCACGCACCGGCAAATTTTGCGGCTGACTGGCAGCTGACAACTGATTTTTGATTCGGTTTTTGGGCAAAGACTCCAATAAAATCCGTTCCGGCACTTTTACGGCTTCGGACAATTTTTGCAGCCAATGAGTCTGCTCGATTTTATTTTGCAGCCGAAAAATCAAAGGCAAAAGAATTTTAGCCGCTTCTTTTTTGCCTTCGGGCGAATTTAGGTCAAGTTGCGAAAAAGTTTTTTGAAAATAATACTCCATGATTGACTGGGCTTTTTTAATCGCTTCAAACCAAAGGCTAGGATTGGCTTTGATACATTCATCCGGATCTTTACCAACCGGCAAAGTAATGACTTTAACATTCATTTCTTCATTAAGCGCCAAATCAATACCCCGCTTGGCAGCTGACTCGCCCGCCAAATCCATATCAAAACAAATGGCTAAATTATTTGAATAACGCTTTAAAATTTTAATTTGATCGGGCGTAAAAGCCGTGCCGGAAGTGGCAATCACATTGCCGGTGCCGGCTTGAACGGCAGAAACCACATCCATTTGACCCTCAACTACAATCACCTGATTTTCTTTTTTGATTTCGGCCTTAGCGCGGTCTAAATTAAAAATTACTAGGCTTTTATTGTAAATTAAAGTTTGGGGCGTATTGATATATTTACCGCCGATTTCCTCGGTTTTCAAAGTTCGACCGGAAAAACCAATCGGATTGCCGTGCAAATCATTAATTGGAAACATTAAGCGGTCACGGAAACGATCATAAAAATCCTGGCCGCGTTCTTTTTTAACCGATAACCCCGCTAAAAATATTTCCTGATCCGAAAAACCCCGGCCTTTCAAAAAATCAATTAAATGGTCCCAGGAATCCAAAGCATAACCAATTTTAAAATCAATAATGGTTCGTTCGTTGATTTGGCGCTTACGCAAATAGTCTCTGGCTTTTTGGCCTTGGTGCGATTCCAACAAAGTCTTGTGCCAAAAATAAGCGGCCAACTCGCACAAATCAAGTAGCCGATTTCTTTGACTGGAAAGTTTGGGATTTTCGGCCACTAGTTGAACTCCGGCTTTTTGGGCTAAAAGCCGCAAAGCTTCCGGAAATTCAATGCCTTCAATTTTTTGAACAAAGGTAAAAATATCGCCACCTTCGGAACAGCCAAAACAATGCCAAATTTGTTTATCTTTGGATACCATAAAAGAAGGAGACTTTTCGTTGTGAAACGGACAAAGCGCCTTCCAATTATTGGGACCGGCCGGTTTTAAGCGGATATATTCGGAAATTAAATCAACAATATCAACTCGGGCCTTAATTTCTTCGATTTGGCTGGACATAGATAAAAAATGCCTTTTGTTTAAAGCACTATCATTTTACTCTACTTAGGCGATTTTAGGCAAGAAATTGACTAAAAATCAGTTTTTTGCTTTAATAGTATAGTACTTGGCTATCCAACCTGGTTGTTAGAGTATGCCAAAAAAGCTATTTTAAAAATCAAATAAACCTTCATTAAGCAGCAAAACGGAGAGGTGCCAGACCTGCCTGATGGCAGGCAGGGTGGTCGCCCGCCCAAGGCGGGTAAACATGGGACAGTCTTGTCCCGACAAAACCGGAAGGGTGCCTGAGTGGTTGAAAGGGACAGTCTTGAAAACTGTTAGACCGGAAACGGTCTCGCGGGTTCGAATCCCGCCCCTTCCGGTTTTTTCGGGATCCCGATTACCTTTTATTAAATAAATTAATAAATCGGGAAAAACTGTTAGACTAAAAAGGTCTTGAGGGTTCTGTGCCTAAGGCCGGCCAGAGATTGGCAGGCGCATCCGCCTCTGGCGGAGAATCCCACCCTCTCCGTTTTGCTGCTTAACTGTCATTTAATTTAAATAATGATTTATGGCCCCAAAAATTAGACCGATTGCAATTTGTATTTTTTATCATAATGGTAAAATTTTAGCGACTGAAGGCTATGATGAGATAACCAAGGAAAAATTTTTTCGGCCAATCGGCGGTGGCATAGAATTTGGCGAAACCGGCAAGGAAGCTTTAATCAGAGAAATTAAGGAGGAGCTTGATACTGAGGTTAAAGCAATAAAAGAGATTGGTTTGTTTGAAAATATTTTTACCTATCAGGGTCAACCGGGGCATGAAATAATTTTTGTTTATGACGGTGAATTTATTGATCAAAATTTATATACTCAGGAAAAAATAGTCGTAACGGAAGGAGAGACAAAAACTCAGGCCGTTTGGCTAAAAATCGAGGAATTAATCAAAGACGAAATTTTACTTTATCCAGTCGGTTTAAAAGAACTAGTTTACAAAAGAGTTTAAAAAACCTGGAGAGGTCGCATACCCACCCAGTCACCAAAATAATAATAAAATTATTTAATAAAAATCCTTCTTGCAGCGGAGAGGTCGCATAGTGGCCTAGTGCGCACGCTTGGAAAGCGTGTATACCGCAAGGTATCGGGAGTTCGAATCTCCCCCTCTCCGCCGCCAGAAGGAACTCACTATTTTGGTGATAAAGCTTGTCCGCCAGAGGCGGATCCGCCTCTTTGAATAATTAAGGTGGCGGAGAAAGCGTGTATACCGCAAGATATTGGGGTTCTGCGCCACCTTAATTAAATTAAACCGCGCACCCGCCTTTGGCGGGGAATCCCCCCCCCTCTCTCCGCCAGGCAAAAACTATGGAAATTTTGCCGCCAAAAAAAATAAAGCTAGTTGATATTCCCGACAAGGGTCGAGGAATTATTGCTACCCAAGATATCTTAGCTGGACAAATAATTGAAATCTGCCCGATTATTATTTTATCCCAAAAAGATACCGATTACATCAGACAAAGCTCTGATTTTTTAAATTTTTATTATCTGGAACAAACCGCAATTAATAAAGCCTGTCTGATGCTTGGTTACGGCTCGCTCTATAACCATAACAGCAAGGATCCAAACGCTGATATTGATTATGATACTGATGAGATAAAAAATTACGTAATTTTTAAAGCTCTTGAAGATATTAAAGCCGGGCAAGAAATTACTTACAATTATGACTACGACAGCGACAAGATTGAATTTTTAAAAATTGATTAAAGAATATTAAATTATAACACAAAATAGCCCCGTTTTTCACGGGGCTATTTTTATTTGATTAACTGGGTTTTTATTTCAAGAAAGAGTCAATGATGGTTTTAAAGGTTTCGTACGGATAAGCGCCTTTGACCAATTGATCATTAACAAAGGTCCCCGGGGTACCCGATACGCCAGCGGCTTGGGCTTCTTCAGCCTGCTTTTGGATTTTGCTTGCCATTTGACCGGAATCCAAACAATCGTTGAATTTGGAAGTATTTAAGCCTAAATCTTTAGCATAGCTTTTCAAATTATCAACGGTTAAAGCGGATTGATTGGCGAATAATTTATCATGCATCTCCCAAAATTTATTCTGATCACCGGCACATTCAGCGGCTTCAGAGGCTTTTTGAGCGTAAGGGTGAATGCTGCTTAACGGGAAATTGCGCCAAACGATTCTGACTTTATCGCCATAATCTTTTGCAATTTGTTCCATGGTTGGCTCATGACGTTGGCAATAAGGGCATTGAAAATCTGAAATCACAATTAAAGTCACTTTGGCGTTTATATTGCCTAAAATATGATCTTGGTCAGTGACCGGACCAAGTTTAGTAACATCAACCGTCTCGGTTGGTTCTGGTTGAGCAGCGGCGTTAGTATTGACGTTGGCGTTAGTGTTAACATTGACTACTTTGTTGTTTTTGGCATCACTTTTATCGCCGCCGGGAAGTTGGCCGCCGATAAGCAAAACCAAAAAACCGATCAAACTAATGACCGCTACGCCGGAAACCAAGCCTAAAACCAGGCTTTGAGTTGGCGACATGTCCAAGAATTTTTTTTCTGCCATAATTTTTAATTTTATTAATTTTTAAATTTATTTGATCCCTCCAACCAAAAAGGGATAATCAAATTTTATCACAATTAATCCAACTTGGCTAGTCTAACACCGGCGCCTTTTTATGCCAATCGGTAGCCTGCTGGAAATTATGCCCGGCGCGTAAAATTGTCGGCTCATCAAACTGTTTACCAATAATCTGCAAACCAACCGGCATTTCTTTTTGACCGTCTTTTGGCTTAATAAAGCCGCAAGGAATCGACAAAGCCGGCACACCGGCAATATTGATTGAAATGGTAAAAATATCGGCCAAATACATGGTTAACGGATCATCAACCTTTTCACCGATTTTGAAAGCCACGGTTGGGGCGACCGGAGTCATCAAACAATCAACCTGGGACAAAACATTTTCAAAATCTTTTTTGATTAAAGTTCGGACTTTAGCCGCTTTCAAGTAGTAAGCATCATAATAACCAGCTGAAAGAGTGTAAGTGCCCATCATGATACTGCGTTTGACTTCCGGGCCAAAACCTTTGGCGCGGCTTTGCAAATAATTATCCAAAAGATTATCGGCTTTAGCCGAAAAGCCATAGCGCACGCCGTCGTAGCGGGCCAAATTGGCGCTGGCTTCGGATTTAACCAAAATATAGTAAGTTGCAATGGCGTATTTAGTCAAAGGCAAACTGACTTCGGTAATTTTGGCACCCAGCTCCTCAAACTTGGTAATCGCTTGTCTGATAGAATTTTCTACTCCCGAATCCATGCCAGCGACAAAATACTCTTTGGGCACGCCAATTTTTAAACCTTTGATATCTTGATTTAAATTAGCGGTATAGTCAGCAACGGCAACTGTCGGCGTGGTGGAATCTTTTGGATCAGGTCCGGCAATCGCATTTAAAATCAAAGCGGCATCTTCAACGGTTTTGGCCAATGGACCAATCGTATCAAAAGACGAAGCATAAGACATTACACCATAGCGGGAAACCCGGCCGTAAGTGACTTTCAAACCGGTGATGCCGCAAAACGAAGCCGGCTCACGGATTGAACCACCAGTATCAGTGCCCAAAGCGTACAAAGCTTGGTTGGCACAAACAGCCGAAGCCGAGCCACCGGAACTGCCGCCCGGAACGCGCTGTAAATCCCAAGGATTTTTAGTGGGAAAAAAGCCGGAATTTTCCGTTGACGAGCCCATAGTGAATTCATCCAAATTAACTTTACCCAACATCACTGATTTTTTGGCTGCCAATTTTTCAATAGCCGTGGCAGAATATGGTGGAATATAATTTTCTAAAATTTTTGAAGCACCGGTGGTTTTAACATCTTTGGTACAAAAACAATCTTTAACTGCCATGGGAATCCCGGCTAACGGTTGAGAAAAATCTCCGTCTTTATCGGCCTGTTTGGCTTGTTGTAATGCCAAATCTTCAGTAACAGTAATAAATGATTTAATTTTATCATCCGTTTTTTTAATCTGATCTAAATAAGCCTTAGTCAGCTCAACTGAACTAAAATCTTTTTTCTTCAAACCTTCATTGGCTTTTTTAATTGTCAGTTCATTTAAATTCATAACTTTATTTTGTCATTGCGAGGAGTCCACCGTCTATGCTATTGGCGGCAAGCAATCTCTGGGTATGAGAGATTACTTCCCCCACCCTTAACCTTTGCTAATCAGCGGGGTCGCAATGATAATACGGGACTATTAAAAAACACTCTTAGCTTTAACTAAATTATCCTGTTGATCAGGCGCTAATTCAATTAATTTTTTCATGGTTGCCGCATCAACATTTTCAACCACATCGGGCCGCAGGACATTTTCTAGGCCAGTCACCTGAGCGGTTGGCTCGACATTATCCGTATTAACTTCCTTAAGCTGTTCAAAGTAATCCAAAATCGAAGAAAGTTGACCGGCAAATTTCTCTTTTTCCGCTTCCGTTAGACCCAAACGGGCCAACATTGCGATATGTTCAACATCTTTTATTGATAAAGCCATAAATCTTTAAATTAATCAAGTAAGCGACTGGCTTACTAACTTTAATAGTATACAAATATTTATTCACCTTGACAAGCTTACAAAATCAATTAAAATAATACAATCGCACAATGATAAAAAGACATATTCTCTAGACAAAGAGAAGATCCTGAAATTTCTGTACAAAACATAGTCCCTCTATTTATTAGACCTGTGTTTTGCTAAAAGGCAGCAGAGATTTCAGCCGGTGGGTTTGTCACACTCCCAGCCCAGCGTTCTTCGGAACGGTGACAGCCCCTCGCTGTGATTCCTCCCGGAATTACTAAAACCGCTTTTTGGCCAAACTCCTTCCTGGAGTTTGGCGCCCTCTGGCGATTATCCGATGCCCTATCGGATAACCAAAAAGCTCTCGCGTGTGTTGGCGAGTAAAAGTTGAAAAATCTTTCGCTTTTCCAGCCGAAGGTTCTAATCCTTCCTCGCCAACCTAATGGTTTTTCACCCAGACTATCGGCAGTTTAAAGCTACCGTCGTTGATTCCGCAACAACGATAAAAATAGTCTGGGTTTTTTTATCTATTGACCAATTATGCCAGACTAGACTTGACAAAACTTTAAAATTAATCTATACTGTCAAATTCAGCCTGCTGTGTCGGGCTGATATTTTTGTCAGGTAAATCGCAGATAAACAGCTGGAGGAGGTTACATTCCATGCTTCAAAATGTTCCACGCGTTACCGCAGTCGTCCTTGGCGGAGGCCGGGGCGAAAGATTGATGCCCTTGACCCGCAACCGACCCAAACCGAACACGCCGATAGAAAAACGGCGACTGTTCGACTTTGTCGGCAGCAACTGCGTCAACTCACCCTGTGTGAGTGATGTGCATCTTTTGGCGCAGTACTACGCCAACAAGCTGATTCGGCACGCCCAGGAAACTTACCTGGGTCGAGGAATCAGAAAACCGGTTTGGTGCCAAGTGGCGCCGATGATTTCCGGCCGGGAGTTTTTTGCCGGGACAGCTGACGCTGTCAGACAAAGCCAGTACCTCTTTGACTCTCCAAACCAGCATATGCTGGTTTTGTCCGGCGACCATTTGTACACTATGGATTACGGGCCATTGGTTAGCGCTCACGTTGAACAAGACGCAGCAATAACCGTGGCAGTCGCCAAAATGCCGACAAAAACTGCAGCCAACCGGTTTGGAGTTTTTCGGGTCAACGAGTCCGGCCTGGCCAACGGGTTTGAAGAAAAACCGGAAAATCCAATACCCATCCCGGGAACCGAGGAGTGTTTTGCCAGTTTGGGAATTTATGTCTTTAATGTGGCAAAACTTCAGGAACTTCTGAAATCGTGCCCAGGTATGGACTTTGGCCAGGATATAATTCCCTATGCCCTCAGACATAACGGCTACCCGTTGGCTTTGTGGGAATACAACGGTTACTGGCGCGACATCGGAACAATCCGCAGCTTGTTTGAAGCCAACATGGACTTGCTTGGACCAACGCCGCCAATCAATCTGTACAATCAAAATTGGCCGATTTATCATCGGGCACTGAACTTGGCTTCACCGAAATTCATCAACGGTTGTGTCATCGAGGATTCAATTGTCAGTGATGGCAGTATTATCGCTGGCGAAATTAGACAGGCAGTGATTTCAACCCGGGTCCGAATCGGCAGCAACAGCCACGTCCATAAAGCAGTGATTATGGATATGACCCAAATCGGCGAAGACGTATCGCTGACCAATGTCATTGTCGACAAGAAATGCCAAATCGGCAACGGCGTTGTTCTGGGCCAAAACCCGGAAGAAGAAATCAAACGCTATTCGGAAATTGAGCTAGTCGACGGCATCATTGTCGTGCCGCGCGACACCGTCCTTGCTGCCTGACATGTTCTTTGTTCACTCTTTACGGAGTGCCAGCGGGAAAGTTTCACCACTTCCCGCTCTTTTTTATCTATAAATTTAATCTTTACAAAAATATTTGATTGCGCTAAAATTTTATTACTTAGCTTTTTATCTGCCCTCATTCCGCAAAAGTGGCTCCCCAAGCCACGGTTTCTCTTCGGCGCCTCCCGACTACTGCAGTATGTCACAGTACGTTAGCCAGAGAAACTAACCGTAGGGTCGGTAGCCTAATTGCCCAGGCAACCACAACCGGCCCTACGGCCGCCCTTCCTGCTAAGGCTTTGTTCTTTTGGCCACAACCAGCCGCTTTTGGCTAAACCATTCTGTGTGGTTTATACACCTCCCCGTATTTCGTTTCGTTCCGAAACGAAGCCAAAAGCCTTTGACCCGCTGTCCTCCCCGACAGCATCCCACGTTGTCAGACCGATTATGTTATTCGGCTTGAAAAGGATTTCAAGGAAGGTTCTAATCCTTCTCTGACAACCTGTCAATCCCGGTCCCAGATTGCCTTGCTTAATCGCAATGAATGCAATCTGGGACTGATTCATATCCAAAACATTTTTGACAAATAACCAATACCATTATAGTCTGGTATTAAAGACAAGATGAGTCGCACCTCTTACGTGCTGGCAAATCTTTGACTTAGGACAAAAGCTAGTCAAAGCCCAAAGCTGATAAAATATCCTAAAGGTAATGCACACTACCCATCAGGATCCGAAAGGGGCCTAGGCTGACTGTTGTCTGCTGCACTACCGGTGCCAAAATGTTGCTCTAATATTTTGGTGCCTTTTTTTATATAAAAACTGGGGCTTTCACCCCAGATTAAATTTTTGAATAAAATTATTTTAGTAACTGTAAAAATTCTTTCTCGTCAATTATTTTGACAGTTAAATCTTTAGCTTTAGTCGCTTTGGAACCGGGATTATCCCCGACAACAACATAATCAGTGTTTTTCGAAACTGAAGAAACCCAATCCCCGCCTGCCTGACGGATTTTTTCTTTCGCTTGTTCGCGACTCAAAGATTCTAAAGTACCGGTTACCACAATTTTTTTTCCGGCCAATAAACCATTGCTAGTCTGCGGTTTTTGCCAACCGGCTTTGACACCGGCTTTTTCCAATTCAAAAAGTAATTCCAAATTTTGTTTATTGGCAAACCAATCCAAAATACTTTGGCTCACTACCGGTCCGATGTCAGAAATTTTTTCCAATTCTTGCGCCGTTAAATTTTTTAATTTTGACAAACTGCCAAAATGATTGGCCAAAGCCAGAGAGGTTTCTTCACCAACATGAGCAATACCCAAAGCGTAAATTAGTCTGGGTAGCGTAATATTTTTGGCCTGATTGATTGCCAAAATCAAATTGTCAGCTGATTTTTCGGCAAATCTTTCCAGCGGCAACAAATCCTCTTTTTCCAGTTTAAAAATATCCGCTGGCGTTTTTAACAAATCTTCAGCCATTAGCTGAATAACAATTTTTTGACCCAAACCGTCAATATCAAAAGCTTTTTTGGAAACAAAATGAATCATTTGCCGCTGCTGTTGGGCATAACAATTTGGGTTGGTACAAAACAAACCGACGCTTTTACCTTGGCCTTTTTCGGCAATAATTTTTTGCGTAACTTTAAAACCGCAAACCGGGCATTTGGTTGGCATAAAAAAATCTTTTTCTTGGCCGGTTCTTAATTTAGGCAAAACCGAAACCACTTCCGGAATAATTTCACCGGCTTTGCGAATTACCACCGTATCGCCAATTTTTACTCCCAACCGGTGAATTTGGTCTTCATTATGCAAAGTGGCGCGCTTAACCACCGTACCGGCTAATTTTACCGGCCGCAGGTGAGCCACTGGCGTCAGCGTCCCTAAACGGCCAACCTGAATTTTGATATCTTCAATCACCGTCGTTACTTCCTGAGCCGGAAATTTGAAAGCAATTGCCCAGCGCGGCGCTTTGCCGACATACCCCAAAATATTTTGATAATCGCGCCGATTAACTTTTACCACGATGCCGTCAATCCAATAAGGCTCTTGTGACCTTTTTTTCTGCCAGTATTGCCAAAACTCAATTATCTCATCGCTACTTTTGCAAACTTTGTAGTTGCTATTAACTTGAAAACCAAGCAAACCAAGTTCTTTTAGCTCTTCAAGTTGATTTTTTGGCATTTTTTCCTGACCACCCGACCAATCATAAACAAAACAATCAAGTTTTCTCTCAGCCACAATTTTGGGATCAAGCTGGCGAATGGTACCCGCAGCGGCGTTTCTTGGATTGGCAAATTCCGGCAAATTTTCTTTTTTTCGCTGCTGATTAATTTTTGCCAACTGTTTTTCGGAAAGCCAGACTTCACCCTCGGCAATTATTGATAATGGCTTTTTTAATTTCAGCGGCACGCTTTGAATGGTTTTTATATTCTGAGTCACATCTTCGCCAATCACACCGTCGCCGCGAGTCGCGGCTAATTTCAATATGCCAAATTCATAAGTAAAAACAATATGCAAACCGTCGATTTTCAATTCACAAACGTATTCCAATTCCGGCTGGTGACCCAATTCTTTTTCTAAAATTTTTAAAAGTCTTTGCTGCCAATCAATTATTTCTTCCTGGGAAAAAGCGTCATTGAAAGACCATTGCCTGACTTCGTGCTTAACTTTGACAAATTTAGCCAAAGGTTTGCCGCCAATTCGCTGCAAAGGTGAATCTGGTCTTTTTAAATCCGGATGTTGCTGTTCTAGTTCTTTAAGTTCTCTTTGCAAAGAATCATAAATTTCATCGGTTACCAAAGGATCATTTAAAACATGATAACGATAACGCAAATCATCAACTTGTTCAACCAGTTTATCAATTCTTTTTTTAGCTTCGGCTTTATTCATATTAATAAAAATTATTTAATGATCGGC
>JBAYJS010000034.1:0-11460 GCA_041664985.1 Candidatus Buchananbacteria bacterium
GGTGAAATTAACGGTTCAGAAATTTGTGATAACGGCCAAAGCAACGGGCAATATGGTTTTTGCAATCTGGATTGCACCGGCCAAACTCCGAGTGTTTGTGGCAATCAAGTCAAAGAAGGCGAAGAGCAATGTGACGACGGTAATGTCGTTAGCGGCGATGGTTGCAGTGAAACCTGTACCACCGAAATAGTGGCCAGCTGCGGCGACGGAATTTTGCAAGAAGGCGAACAGTGTGATGACGGAATTGAAGGTTCCCAAACCTGTACACCAAATTGCGAAATCATCGCGCCGGTTTGTGACCCAAATCAAGAATTAATAGTCAATGGTGACTTTGAAGAACCGATTGTTCAAAATCCATCACTTTGGGATATTTTTGACAGTAGTGCCGCCAAATGGAATATTGATTGGTTGTCAGTAGCGCCGGTGACTTATCAGGATGTAACCAGACCGATTTTTGCCAGCCTGGAATTACAGAACGGTGTTAATGGTTGGTTGGCAGCTAACGGCAGTCAATATGCCGAACTAGACAGTGATTGGCAAGGCCCAAGCGGCTCTCTTGATGGCGAACCCGCTTCAGTTAAAATTTATCAGGATATCCAAACCATTCCCGGTTATAAATATTTAGTTAAATTTTCATTTTCCGCCAGGCCCGATACCGCCATTGGAAACAATCAATTGGAATTTGGCTGGAACAATGCTTTTACCGACACTTTGTCAGCCACGGGTGGAATTAGTAATGTCTGGACAAATTATGAATACACTTTAACCGCTGATACTACCACTACCAAAATTCAATTCTCGGATTTAGGTACACCTGATTCTTTGGGAACATTTTTAGACAATGTCAGTGTCAGATGTATTCCAAACAATCTAGAACCGGTTTGTGGTAATAATATTCAAGAAGGCAATGAAGAATGCGATGGCCAAGCTGGCATAACTACCGGCTATACTTGCAGTGAAACTTGCACTTTGGTACCGGTCAATCCCGGCTGTCAATCCGGCGCCACTCAGGCTTGTACGCTTGAAGGAGTCGGTGTTTGTGCCGGCGGTACTCAAACTTGCGAAGCCGGCCAATGGAGCAGCTGCGTTGCCAATTTAGCCAGTGCTGAAACTTGCGACGGTTTGGACAATAATTGCGATGGTAGTGTTGACGAAGGTTTGAGTTGCAATTCTAATCCGCCAGGCGGTGGTGGAGGCGGAGGTGGTGGTAGCGGTCCGATTGGCTTATATATCCATAATGAAAAAAGTGACAGCGGCACTGATACGGTTACGGCATTGATTACTTGGTTTACCAATAAACCAGCCACTACGCGCGTAGTTTATGATACGGTTTCTCATCCGGAATTAGGAATTGCTCCAAACTACGGCTACGCTTGGTCAACTGAAGTTTCCGACCTTGATCCAAAAGTGACTTTCCATTCCGTTACTATTACCGGTTTACTGCCGGATACGACTTATTATTTCCGACCAATCTCTGCAGCTTCGCCTGAAATTTTAGGTAAAGAAATAACTTTTGCGACCTTAGCTCCTCAAACCGTACCAGAACCAGAAGGAATTGTGGCTGGTGTTAAAATTGAAGCACCAGAAGAGCCAGCCCAAAATCCACCAACCGAGGAGCCAACCGGTGTGGTGGCCGGTTCGGCTTTTGAAGAAAAATTAGCCCAAGCGCCGACCGATTCATTACCGGCCGAAAATGCTATTCCAACCCCAGAACCGCTGCCCGAAGTAAAACCGACTGATTGCAGTTTCTGGCTTTGGCTTTTGTTGATAATTGATTTGGTCTTGTCTGGTATAATTTGGAATCAAAGCAAAGGCACTAAAAATTCCTGGATTAAATATCTCTGGCTAGATTCAGCGATTCTTTCACTTTTACCAACTATAATTTGGTATCCAAATTGTTGGTTGGTTGGTTGGCTTTTGGTTTTATTGGTAATGATAGCAATTTATCTGGCTCTAACTTGGCCCAAAAAAACCAAACAATCATAAATTACATCAATTAGTCATAAAAAGGGGAGGGGCTTGTGTCCCTCCCTGATTATTTTTAGATTAACTATGTTCAAAAAACCCCGGCAAAAAAATAAATTGGCTTTAGTTTCAGCTTTGGCGCTATTGATTATTTTTGGTTTTGGTTTAGCCTTGCCGGTTAAAGCCCAGACTCCTGGCCAAATTTTTGGCACCATTTTTGAAGACATTAATATTAATAATCAGCTGGATTTTGGCGAAAATAAATTGTCAGGTTGGCAAGTTGATTTGATTGTCAAAGGTCAAATTGTAAATTCGGTTTTAACTAATGCTGACGGAAAATATTATTTTAATGATTTAGTCGCTGGGACTTATCAGCTGCAAGTTAAAACTTTAAACACTTGGCAGCCGGTTTTACAAAATTCAGTTTCAATAAATTTGACCGCCGGACAAGCGGCAGAATACAATTTTTCCGAATACCAAATCATTAAGCCGGTCAATCAGGCTGGCCCGATGATGCAGTTGCATACTGTTAAAATTGATCAAATTTCGCCAGGTTCAGTTCAGATTACTTGGTTTACCAGCCAGCCGGCCACTTCACAAATAGTTTACGGCAAAAATTCCAAAACCGGCAGTCAGTTAGTGGCAACTGACAATCAATTTGGTTATCTTAGCGCCACTCAAACTGATTTTTCGGTTTCAACTTTTCACACTGTGACTTTGACCAATTTAGAGCCTGAGGCGATTTATTATTTTCGGCCGATATCTTTGCCCGATCCAAAACAATGGTTTGGTGCGCCTAGATTTTTGGGTGATGAGTTGACTTTTGCCACGCCCAAAAATGAAAAATCCGATGATGTAAAAATTTCACCAGTCAAAATAAATAAAAAAATATCTTCAGTGGCTTTTGAGGAAAAAAACAATTTGCCGACAAATTTAGCCAATCCGGAAATTGTAGTCAAACAAGCTGATAATAATCAAGAAGTTGTGGTTTTGGGTCAAAAAATTAACAGCTTGATGCCAGTTAAAAATTGTTTGTTTTGGCTTTGGCTTTTATTGGTACTTGATATTTTAGCCATTGGTTTTATCAGGACTAAAGATAAAAAAACCAGACCGACAAATCAACAAAAAACCTGGTGGCTGGTTGGGATTTTTGTTTTAGTGCCGTTTGCCATGGGTTATCCGGATTGTTGGTTATCAGCTTGGCTGGTTTTGATGTTACTTTTTGCCATTATTTATTTAATTTTACCCAAGAAAAAAACTCCACCGGTTAATTTTTTTGGTCCGGCCGGTAACGATGCGCTTTTAGAATCAATCAGCTCAAATAAAGATCTAAATTCGGAAAAAATAAACAACAGGGAACAACCACCATTATCAAAATCAGAAAATTAGAATAAAAAGCAAGAAAATATAGCTTAGAGTTCTCCCCCTTAGTTTAAGGGGGAGTTAGAGGGGGTTATAGCTTAATAAAGCTTTATAACTACCCTAACCCCTCTTGTCTCAAGAGGGGGATGTTTAAGCTGGTTTTCTTGTTTTTTTGGCTAAATTCAGCTATTTATAACCATTATGATTGACAAAATCTTTAAAATATGCTATACTAATTTATTAATGTTGAGAAGTTTGACAATAGTAATATTTTTAAACTCCTCACCAGTAGTGAGAAAACAACACCAATCCGCCCACCAGAGGGCATTGCAAGACCTTAGCTCAATTTGTGGGCTAAGGAAAAAGAGAGTGGAGGATTGAAAATGAGAGTTACAGTCGATAGTGGTTTGTTGGTCATCGGCCAAGCGGCCGGTGCCGAAGGTAGATTGTTTCCCTTCGCTTGCGAAGGGATGGCAGTGATGAATCGGAATGAATTTATTGTTCCGATTCATCGAGACACAATGGGGACGTCAACGTCCCTAGAAGTCTCAAGTGGCGGCGCGGCAAAACCGCCCCTTGAGGAGAGGATTGTCGAGGGCAGGAAAAGTGGTTTTGATGAGTTCTACGGATTCACCAGGGTAGAACTTCATCCTGGAGATTGTTTGGAGATCCAGACGGCCAACTCCTGCATCTCGGCAAAGATTGCCGAGATCGAGTCTGACACATGTGTCAGACTCAAAGAAATTTGCTATGACGGCCCTTGGCGGAATTTTCAGCAATCTTCTTGCCTGACATTTGGTCTCATTAGATACGAGACCAGTGGGAAAGAAGATGTCATCGCCACTGGATTTGCCGGCACACTTCGGCAATACCAGGCTCTCCGGGCAGGGGAGGACTATACTTCTGGCGTCCAGTATCCGAGCCAGGAGGAAGTCAGGCGTCGCCGCCAAGGTCTTGAACCGGCGGCCGAACACGCCGAAGATATGGCCGAGGCATTGGGCTACTAAAGACAATGTCGCGTGATTCACATCGCTAATCAGCCGATTGGTTGAAAAGCGGAATGAGTCCGAACAAGTTGAGGCGCAATACAGATGTGTGTTGCCCTCTCCCCAAAATTCATAATTTCAATTGTGACTTTTGGGGAGAGAAGAGATATAATTATATTAGGTTATCTTGAGATTAAACTAACTTAGTCAATATTTGTTATGTTTTGGCCAAAAAATAATAAAAAAACAAAGAAAAGCCAATGGTTTGGTTTTTTTTGGTATAAATTAAAACAGCCATTTTTGTTTTTTTATGATTTTTTAAAGCCCAGACGCTGGCGCCAGTTTTTTACCGGTCAAAAAAAGGAAATTCGGCAGCTGTCTTCGGGCCAGGAAACTTTTAAACAATTTTATTCTGATTCTCATAGGCTTTTAAATAATCTTTTCATTCCAAATGAAAATAACGGCTATCGGCCAAAAAGTCTGAGACCAAAAAGTTTGTTAACTTATGCTTTTTTGGCAGTAGCACTAAAGTTTTTGGTGGTTGGATTTTTGTTTTTTACTTATCCTAACCAAGCCGAACTTTCAGCTATTGTTTCAAATAAAATTATCAGTTTGATTAATCAGTCAAGAATTGAAGCCGGTGTTTCGCCCTTAGTCCAAGATGAGATTTTAGCCAAATTTGCTCAAGAAAAAGGCGGCGATATGATTGCCCGAAACTATTTTGCCCATGATACGCCCGAAGGCAAACGGCCATGGCAATGGATTAACAAAGGTGAATATGATTATGTTTATGCCGGCGAAAATTTAGCTATGGATTTTACCGAGGCTGAAGATGTCCACGACGCTTTTATGAAAAGCCCCAGCCACCGCAAAAATATTTTAAATGAAAAATATAAAGATGTCGGGATTGCGGTTTTAAATGGCGAGCTTGACGGTCACAAAACTATTTTATTGGTTGAATTTTTTGGTACCAATCGATCCGAGGCGGCTAATCTAGCCGCAACCAAAGAAAATGTCCAAGTTGAAGAAAAAACCTCAACCACAACTTCGGTTTTGGGCCAGGCTTTAAATCAACCTGAGCCGGTAGCCCAGACGCCAGATATTAACAGCAGTGTCTCCAATCAAAAAGTTATTAGTGTCATGCCGGCTAAAGCCCAAACCGAAACTGTAGTTGACTTATTAATTGAATCTTCAAATATATTCTTTATTGCCTTGATGATTTTCCTTTCAATTTCATTAATTATAAATATTATCGTTAAAATAAAAATCCAACACCCGGCAATTATTTTGCAAAGTGTGGTGGTAATTGCATTAATTGGCGCCATGCTTTTGGTTAAATTTCATTTTGCCGAAAATGTTGCTTCCAGTATTTTGATTCTTTCGGCCAATCTTTAAAAAAACAGTCTAATTAGGCAAAAGCTTCTTTTTATCACAAAAGGAGCTTTTGTTTTTGACGAGATTTGTGTTATAATTTAGCCATATGGCAACCAGTAAAAAAGTAAATAAACCAACTAAACCAAAGACACCAGCGGCGGCTAATTTATTGCCAACCGTACAAGATGTTAAGGGTGATTTTATTACCATTGCCTCGCACCAACTGCGAACGCCAATTTCAGCGATTCGGTGGTCTTTGGATACGCTTTTAAGCGGTCGAGCCGGTGAGCTTTCGGAAAAACAAAAAGAAGTGGTTTTGGAAGCCTATCAAAATAATAAATTCATGGTTAAAGTGGTTAATGATTTATTGCGAGTTTCCCGCGTTGATGAAAAAGGCGTTATTTTAAGCCCGCAATATTTTGATCTGACCAAAATGATTAACGAATTAATGGTTTTGCATCAAGCTTTAGCCAAAGCTTCAAATTGTACGCTGGAATTTTCCAATCCCGACGGTTTGACCAAAGTTTTTGCCGATTCAGTTGAAATTCAAGCGGTAATTAGCAATTTAATCGACAATGCCATCAGGTACAGTAAAAATAAATGCTGTGTTAAAATCAATTTGAAAAAAGCCGGCGATTATTTATTACTAACCATTAAAGACACTGGCATTGGCATTTTGCAAAAACAACAGAGTTTGGTTTTTTCCAAATTTTTCCGCGGGGAAAACGCCATGAAGCTGCAAACTGAGGGTATGGGGGTAAACCTTTATCTGGCCAAAAAAATCATTGAGGCTTCCGGTGGCAAAATTGAATTTGTCAGTAGTGAAGGCCAAGGCACTTGCTTTAGTATTTATTTGCCAACCACCAAAGAACAATATGACTTATTACAAGCCGGTAATATTAAAGATGATCCGCTTGATATCCTAAAAAAAGAACGAGAATTTGTCTCAATTACTGTTCATGAGCTAAAAGCGCCGCTGGGTATCACCAAGTGGAGTTTGGAAATGCTTAAAAGTCATAAACCCGGTCCATTGAGTACTGACCAACTTGAATTAATCGATCAAATTTATCGCGGTAACGAACGGCTTTTGGTTTTAGTTCGCGATTTGCTTAATTTATCAAAATTACAGGAAGGTAAATTTGAAATTGAATCAAGGCTAATTCAGTTTGAGGACGTTGTTTCTGATGTAGTTAATGGTTTTACGGTGGAAGCAGCCAGAAAAAAAACCAAATTGATTTGGAATAAACCTAAAGTTGCCCTGCCAAAGATTTCAGCTGACCCGAATCGAGTGGCTCAAGTTGCCACTAACTTAGTTTCCAATGCGATTAAATACACTCCGGATGGCGGCCAGGTTAATGTCAGTTTAAAAAAAATGAGTTGTCAGGAATTAAAAACCATTGATGCCGATTCACCGGTGGTCGATTTGATGTTTACCAATAATAAAAACGGCTATTTGGTTTTAGCTGTTAAAGATACCGGTATTGGTATTTCGGCCGAAGATCAGAAAAAACTTTTTACCCGATTTTTCCGGAGTAAAAAAGTGCTTAAATCCGAAACCGAAGGCACCGGACTTGGTCTTTATATCACTAAATCAATTGTGAATTTGCACCAGGGCGATATTTGGTTTAGCAGTGAACTGGGTAAAGGCTCAACGTTTTATTTTAGTTTACCGATAGCTTAATTCATAAAATTAAGCTTATGGCAAAAAGAAAAATTTTAATTATTGAAGACGAAAAATCATTGGCCAAGCTGATTTATCAGGCTTTTGATCCGGCTTTGTATGAAATAATTTTAGCCGGAGAGGTGAAGGAGGGAATGAAAAAAGCGATTTTTGAAAAACCGGATTTGATTGTTTTGGATATAATTTTGGCCGGTAATAACGGCTTTCGGCTTTTAGCTGATCTGAAAAGCAATCAGGAAACCAAAAAAATTCCGGTTATTATTCTTTCCAATCTGGGCCAGGCTGAAGAAATCAGAAAAGGCAAAGAACTGGGGGCGATTGACTATTTGGTTAAAGCCGATTTTTCAATTGATGAAGTGGTCAAAAGAATCACTGACGCTTCAAAAAAGTAAAGCCGATTTTTCAAACTAATTTTATTATAAATTAATATGAATAATTTTGATGTTGTAACAATTGGCGGGGCAGTCAGGGATGTAACTTTTTATACGGATAAAGGCAAGATTTTTCTAACCCCGGAGAATTTAACCGCCCAAAAAATGGTGGCTTTTGAATATGGCGCCAAAATTGAAATTAAAGAATCATTTTTTACTATCGGCGGCGGGGCGGCCAATACGGCTACCAGTTTTTGCCGGCTGGGCTTTAAAACCGCTATTTTAACTCGTTTGGGTGATGATGAAATCGGTAAAGAAATTGAAAAGAATTTCAAACAAGAGGGGATAAATACCGACTTAATCCAACGTGACAAAAAATTACCAACCGGTTTTTCTCTAATTGTTGCTGTCAGTAAAGGTGAGCGGGAGCATATTGCTTTTACCGATCGCGGCGCCAATAAATTTTTAACTTTAAAAAAATCGGATCTAGAGAAAATTAGCACTAAGTGGTTTTATTTAACTTCGATGTCTGGTAAAAATTGGTTGACTAATCTTAAAACCGTATTTGCGGTGGCCAAAAAAAATAAAATCAAAATTGTCTGGAACCCCGGCACATTGCAATTAAACGCCGGCAAAAAAACTTTAGCTAATTTTTTGAAAGAAACCGATGTTTTACTCCTGAATAAAGATGAAGCAATCGAATTGGTATTATCCGGTATCAAATTAGGCCGAAAAAATCCAAGTTTTTTGAATAAACCGCTCTATCTTTTGAATATTTTGCAAGAATGGGGCTCAAAGACCGTAGTTGTTACCAATGGTAAAAAAGGCGCTTGGGCTTATGACGGAAAACATATCTACCAACAAAAAATTGTTCGGGCAAAAACTTTAAATACGATTGGTGTTGGCGATGCCTTTGGTTCGGGATTTGTCGGCGGTTTAATTTTTGAAAAAAATATCAACAAAGCTTTGAAATGGGGTATGTTAAATAGCGGTTCGGTTATCACCAAAGTCGGCGCTCAGGCCGGTTTACTTTCCCGTAAAAAATTATTAGATAAAATTAATTAATAATTAAAGTCGTATGAGTGATTCACAAATGTGGCTTGGTTTAGGCATTATCTTTGTCGGGGTGGTTGCCTATTTGATTATTAAATCCAAATTGGAATAAAAATAAATATGAAAAAAAATTTGCCCAGCGGTCTTGATGTTTTTTTTCATCCCAAATCAATTGCCGTCATCGGCGCTTCAACCGAACCGGGTAAAGTCGGAAATGATATTTTATTAAATCTAAAAAAAACATTCTCAGGCAAGATTTATCCGGTTAATCTGAAAGAAACTGAAGTTGAAGGCCTAAAAGCTTATTCGTCGATTTTAAAAATTACCGAACCGGTTGATTTGGCCATTGTGGTAATTCCGGCGGCTTTTGTCAACCAGGCAATCGATGAATGCGGTCAAAAAGGCTGTAAAAATGTTATTATAATTTCTTCTGGTTTTAAAGAAGTTGGCCAATCAGGTATTGACTTGGAAAATCAAATTTTGGTAACCGCCAAAAAATACGGCATTAGAATTTTAGGTCCGAATTGCCTTGGTTATATTTCCAGTTTTTTGCCGGTTAACGCTTCTTTTGCCGCCACCACGCCAATTGCCGGCGGGATTGCCTTTATATCGCAATCCGGAGCTTTGGGTACGGCGATTTTAGATATGGCTTTGGCCCAAAAATTAGGCATTGGCTACTTTGTCAGTATTGGCAATAAATCAGACATCAATGAAATTGATTTGCTGAAATATTTTGCCGAAGAAAAATCAGTTAAAGTTATAACTTTATATTTGGAAGAAATCAAAGCTGGCCGGGAATTTATGGAAATTGTCGGCCAAATTTCCAAGAAAAAACCAGTCATTGTTTTTAAAGCCGGAAAAACCGCCCAAGGCCAAAAAGCCGCTTCTTCACACACCGGATCAATTGCCGGATCGGCGAAAGCTTACAATGTGGCCTTTGCCCAGTCCGGTGCGATTGAAGCTGAAGGGATTGATGAATTTTTTAATTATGCCAAGGGCTTGGCTTTGCAACCGTTGCCTTTGGGCAATAAAATTGCCGTAGTCACCAATGCCGGCGGTCCGGGAATCATTATGACCGATTTATTAGTTGAAAATGGTTTGCAGCTGGCTTTGTTGTCAGAAAATACTAAAACCGATTTAAAAGCTAAATTACCGCCAGCGGCTAGTGTAACTAATCCAATTGATATACTGGGCGACGCTAAAGCCGATCGGTATGGCCTGGCAGTTAAAGCCGCTTTGGCTGATTTGTCCGTTGATGCGGTGCTAGTGGTTTTGACACCGCAAAAAATGACTGAAATTGAAAAAACCGCTCAAATAATCGGTGAACTTAATCAAAAATCAAAAAAACCGATTTTACTTTGTTTTTTGGGTGAAGAAACTATTACTAAATATTATTCAATTTACGAAAAGTATTCTTTACCGGAATTTAGCTCGCCATTGCAGGCTGTCAAAACCATTAAAAAAATGTGGCAATACGGTCAATGGCAAAAAGAAGCACCAATAAAAATCAAGCCTAAAGATTTAATTAGCTATAAAAATAAAAAAGAAACCAAATTAATTTTGGAAAAAGACGTTTTGACTGAAATTGATGTCAGAAATTTATTAATCCCAATTGGTTTTTCATTTCATCAAGCGGCTTTGGTTAAAACCGAATCAGAGGCAACCGCTTTTGCCAAAAAAATCGGTTATCCGGTTGCTTTAAAAGTTGTTTCACCAGAAATTATTCATAAATCCGATGTTGGCGGCGTTAAAGTTAATCTAAAAAATGATCAGGAATTAGCTCAGGCAATCGGCGAAATGGCCAAAACCATTAAAACCAAAATGCCCCAGGCTAAAATTGACGGCTATTTGGTCGGTGAAATGATTAAAGGTTTTGAAGTTATTGCCGGCGTCAAACAAGATCCGTCATTTGGGCCATTACTAATGGTTGGTTTGGGTGGAATCTATACGGAAGTATTTAAAGATATTGCTTTTAGAATCGCGCCAATTAATCAAGTTCAAGCTTTGGCCATGATTAAGGAGCTAAAAATTTATGATCTTTTGGCCGGCGCCAGAGGCCAAAAAAGCCTTGATCTGCAAGCTTTGGCCGACATTTTGGTAAAACTAGGCGATTTTGCCTGGCAATTTCCGGAAATTAAAGAAATTGATTTTAACCCGGTCATGGTTTTAGAAGAGGGTAAAGGCGGTAAAATTGTTGACGCCAGGTTCATAAAATAGTATTATTTACAGACTACAATAATTGTTTTTGAAACGAAATTTTAGTTTATGTTCAAAAATATCTTGAACGGCAAGTCTAATACAATTACTTCGGCTGCCATTGTTTTAGGGGCAGCTTCTTTGGTTTCACAATTTTTGGGTGTTTTGCGGGATCGGATTTTGGCCGGGGAATTTGGCGCCGGCGCCGAATTAGACATGTATTATGCCGCTTTTCGGGTGCCTGATTTAGTTTTTAATTTGGTGGTTTTGGGTGCGTTATCAGCCGGCTTTATTCCGATATTTTCCGGTTACCTGCTTTTCAAAAAGAAAGCTTGGGAATTGGCCAATGTGGTTTTAAATGTTATTTTTTGCTGTTTGATTATTCTTTCGGTAATTTTAATTATTTTAGCGCCGTATATACTAAAATTAATTGCGCCGGGTTTTAGTCAGGAAGAATTAACAATCACAATCA